>JAGQIB010000637.1 GCA_020431545.1 Gemmatimonadota bacterium | reverse complement strand
CAGGGGCAGGGCGTGGGCCGCGCGCTGATGGATCAGCTCTGCCTGAACCTGTCCGGCCTGAACGTCGCGGCGCTGCGCACGGAGGTCGCCTGGAGCGCGCCGCAGCTGATGACGTTCTTCCAGCGCGAGGGCTTCGCGCCGGCTCCGCGGCTCTGCCTCGATCTCGATCTCGCGAGCCGGCCCCGCCGCGATCAGAGGATCGACTGAATGCGATGAAGCTCCGCAAGAGCACGCGCTACGCACTGTTCGCGGCGACGGAGATGGCTCGGCTCGCCCCCGGCGAGACGGTCACGGCCGGGGAGGTCGCGGGCCGGCACGGGATCCCCGTGTCCGTGATGGCCAAGGTGTTCCAGGAACTCGTGCGGGCAGACGTCGCGCTCGGGGTGCGGGGCCCCCGCGGCGGATACCGGCTGGCCGCCGCCCCGGCGAAGATCACGCTCCTCGCGATCATCGACCGCTTCGAGCCGGGCGCACCCGAGCCCGGCGACCTGCCGCGCGGAATCCGCCGCCCGGCGAACGGGGCGGATCGGCTGCAGCGGGTGGTTCAGCAGGTGGACGCGCTGGTTCGCGCCGCCTACGCGTCGATCTCGCTGGAGACACTCGTGGAGCGGGAGGACCGGGTAGTGCCGGATGTTCCAGTCCGAAAAGGGCCCCCCGGCGCCTGAGAGTGGTCACTTCATTCTGGTGCCCAATCCCCGAGCGCGTCGCACGCGAGCCCGGAGTCTCTCGGACGTTCAAAAAAGAGGCTCGACCGTGTCCCATACCGACGACAGGGCCAGAATGGCCTGCGACATGCACGCGTCGTGAGGTGACCGATCATGAGCACGAATCGATTCTGTGACCGACCCCGGCCAGCTCGAATCACCCTCAGCTGGGACCAAGCCGGAACCGGGCCCGATGGCGGGCGCCGGAGTCCACGTGGGGGATGGACGATCGCGGAGGCCCCGTCTCGGCGGGAGCACGATGCAATGGACAGGTTCGGCGGTGAGAACGTCTCAAGGATCTGAGGGCGTCGGTCGGCGTGCCGTTCGAGGCCCCCGTCCCTAGCGGTCTCTTCCGGCACGTCCCGCCAGCGCATTCGCGTCGCCGAGCACGGCGGGGAAGGAAAGGCCCCACGCCTCCGCCCGCACGAGATCCGCTTCGAGGGTCGCGAGGTCCGGGGCGACTCCGATTCGAGCCCGCGCGACCGCGAGTGCGCACCGCGCGTGTGCGTACATCGGGTGCGCCGCGAGTCCCGCCGACTCCTGGATGGACAGGGCCTCCTCCAGGGCGGCCACCGCCGCGGGGGCGTCGCCGCCGCGATCCGCGAGGATCGCGCTCGCGAGCAGGACGTCCGCGCGCGCGAGACTCTCGCGATCGCGCGAAACCTTGCCGAGCTCCTCCCGGATCGCTTGGGCGGCGTCGATCCGGATCGCGCGACCGGCATTCGCCTCGGCCTCGAGTCGACGAAGACGCAGGCCCGCGAGCCACCAGGTTTCGGAGTCCTGCCGCTTCACCGCCCGGGCGTACATCGCATCCATCGTGGCGAGTCCCGCCTCCGCGTCCGCGGAGAGTACGAGGGCTCGTCCGAGGTCCGATCGCGCCGCGATCGTCTCCACGTGGTCCGGTCCGTAGACGTCGTGGAGAATGCGGAGCGCCTCTCGCAGGCGTTCGACCGCCTGCCGAGCGTCGCCCGTCTGAGCGTAGAGCGAGCCGAGGTTCTGGAGCGTGGTAGCCACGTCGATCGTGTCGTCGCCCAGGACGCGGCGGCGCGACTCGAGCACGGCCCGCAGCGTGCTCTCCGCGGCGGGGAAGTCGCCCGCGCGGAGCTGGGTGGCGGCCAGATTGTTGCGCACCACGAGTGTGTGCGGGTGATCCGGGCCGAGCGCGGAGTCGAGCTCGCCCAGTGCGCGCCCGTACGCGTCGGACGCCGCGGGCAGGTTGCCGGCGTGCCACTCGGTGTTGCCGCGTTCGTTCCACACCCGCGCCAGCCCCAGGGAAGGCGAGGGGGAGCAGATCGTGGCGATGCGGGTGGCGCGATCCAGCAGGTCGCGACGTGCGTCGAGATCCGCGAGGGCGGGCTGCAGATCGAGGAGTGCGGCGAGGGTCTCCGGCGACTCCGGTCCGTAGCGGACCTCGGTTCGGTGGAGCACGTCCTCGAGGAGCGGGCGGGCGACGGCGGCGCCGTCGAGATTGAAGGAGTTGCGGGCGCGGGCCGACTCGAGCTCGAGGACTTCGTCCTCCCGTCCGGCTGCCCGGGCATCCGACAGGGCTCTCTCCAGCAGCGCCCGCTCCTCCGTGAGCTCGCTTCGCGTGCGACGCAGCTCCGCGAAGGTGCGCCAGAGCTTCACGCGAACGCCGGGCAGATCCGTCAGATCGTCCACTCGCTCCTCGCCGAGCCGGATCAGACCGCGCACGCCGAGCGAGTCGGCGCCCGGGTTCACCCGGGGATTCGTGGACTCGAGGAGCCCCACCAGGAAGCCGGAAACACGGTCCGACTCGTCGCGGGCGGCGACGGCCGCGTCGCGCTCGCGTTCCAGCGCCCGCCCCGATCGCCAGGAGGAGATACCGAACATCACGAGCAACGTCGCGATCAGTGCGGCGGAAACAGTCGCTCCCCGGTTGCGGCGCAGGAATCTCGCCGTTCGGTACCGGAGCGTGTCGGGCTTCGCCCGGACGGGCAGTCCGGCGAGTGCGCGGTCGACGTCATCACCGAGCTCGCCCGCCGATCGGTAGCGTCGCTCCGGCTCCTCGTGGAGGGCCTGCGCCACGATGGCCTGCAGCTCACCCTTCTCTCCGGCGAGCTCGCGGAGCAACACGCCGAGGGCCCAGACGTCGGTCGCGGTCGTCACTGGCCGACCGAGTCGCTGCTCGGGGGCGGCACGCTCGGGAGTGAACAGCGCCTCGCCCTCGCCCGTGACGGCGGCGCCCTCCGCATCCGACGCCAGCAGCTT
>JAGQIB010000636.1 GCA_020431545.1 Gemmatimonadota bacterium | reverse complement strand
GGTCGCGCACGCTCGCGAAGACACGCACCGGCGCGTCGCAGCTCGAGGCGTGCAGGGCGTTGTCGACCAGGTTCGACACCACGCGCTCGAGGCTGCGGTCGACGAACGCGCGCGACTCGATGTCGCCCAGGACGGGCTCGACGCGCCCCGGGCCGTGCAGCACGTCGGCGTGGCGGATCGCGGATTCGAGCAGCGTCGCGACGTCCACCGGGATGCTCTCGCCGCCGTCGATGGCGGCGCGTCCGAGCAGATCGTTCAGGCTCCGCGTGAGATTCGAGGTGATGTCGAGCACGAGCTCGATGTCGCGACGCAGGCGATCGCGGTCGGCCGCCGCTTCGGGAAGCCTGCGCACGAGCCGCGTCACCCAGTCGACCTCCTTGCCGAGGTCGTGCGACACCGCCTCCGCGATGGTCTGGAGTGCGCCGCCTCGCGCGCCCGCGAGGCGCGACGCGACCTGCAGCGCGTGCAGCGCACCCGCCGCTGTCTCGCACGTGCGCGCGACGAACTCGAGGTCGGTTCCGGTGTACGCCGCCCCATCCCGCCGCGCGCTCAGGAGCACGAGGCCCACCGGCTGCGAGCGGTGACGGAGCTCGGCGATGACACGTACGCCGCCCTTCTGCAGCCGTTCGACCGACGGTGCGCCGGGCTGGTCCTCCATCAGCTCCGTGTGCGCCACGGGAAGCCCGCGCAGAGCGGCGACGGCCTGCTCCGGCAGCGTCGGCTCGATCGTGAACGCCTCTCCGGTTCGCTGCGCCTCCGCGTACCCGTGCGCATCGACGAGGAGGATCGAGACGCCGCGACATCCGAGGGTCCTGCTGACGAGGCTCGCGAGTGCGTCGAGAAGCGACTCGACCGTCGCGAAGCCCGCGACCTCCGCCTGGAAACGGGCATGCAGGTCGTTCAGCTTCGTGACTCCGGGTGTCGTGAGCATCTCCGAGAGCTTTGCCGTGCGAGAGCGCACGACCTCCGCGCCAGTCGAGCACGCGAACGCGAGCAGGAAGACGAGCGAGACATCGGGCCGATGGACCGAAGGCAGGGCGACCTCGGCCGCGACTCCGAGCAGCAGACCGATGGCGATCGAGCCTGCGGAGACGTGCGCGATGGTTCCGAGCCAGGAACGCGAGGCTCGGGGGCCGTCGAGCAGGTCGTAGCGACTCACGGCGAGTGCGATCGCGACGGGGAGCACGATCGCGCTGGTCCAGAGCAGCGTGGCGGCGAGCTCGAGCAGCGTCGGGGAAGGCGGAGCGAGCGCCACCGCGATCGGAGCGGGAATCGCGCATGCGCTCACGAGCAGCAATCGCGCGCGCGCGCGCTCGAGCGAGGATTCCGAGTCCACCCAGGCGGCGTGGCAGGACATCAGGAGGATCGCCCACGCGATACCCAGCAGGAACGTCAACAGCCCGAGGTAGGCCGGCCAGACGATCGGTGTGCGGAGGAGCGCGAAGATTCCCATCGGAAGGAGCAGGACGAGCGACCCGTAGGGAAGCCAGACGATTTCGGGCGCGAGCGCCACGAGAGGGCGGACGCGCGGGAATGTGATGGCGAGGTGCAGCAGCGCGGCCGGTGCGATCGCGAGCGCGAGCAATCCAGCGATCGTGAGAGCATCGGAGCGCGGAGTCGTCGTTCCAACGGCCGTCGCGAACGCGATCGCGCCGTACAGGATCGCCATCGCGGGAACGGCGGGCGAATCCTGTTTCCGGTATCCGAGAATCAGCGGAATCGCCATCAGCACGCCGACGAGCACGGCTGCGGCGCCCACCCGGCCCGCGTAGATGATCGGCGCGGGCGCGTGCGCGCGGAGCAGGGCGTCGTGCTCCTCGCCCGTGCGATCGATCGTGATCTCGAGCGCCGATCGCGTCTCGTCGAATCGCGGAGCTCCCGGCGGGAGCGTCCGGTAGGGACGCACGAATGGATTCGGCTCGGCGGCAACCACGCGGTCGTTGGTCCTCAGACGACAGTGGCGCGTGCCCGGGGGTCGCAGGACGAAGTCGTTCGGGAGGATCCAGCACTCGAGCTCGCCCGGCTCGTCGTCCGCGACGACCTCGACCATGGCCACGCCCAGCGCGACGAGCGCGGGAAGCACGCACGCGATCGCGATCCACCGCGATCGCCAGATCTCGGCGAGCCTACCGCTCGGCACCTGCCTGCTCTCCGAAACCCGCCAGCAACGCGGGCAGCAGGAAGAGCGTCGCGACCAGTGCCGCGACGATCGTGATCGACACGAAGAATCCGAAGCTCGAGATGGTCTGCCACGCGGATGCCATCAGCGTGAGGAATCCGAGTGCGAGTGCGATCGACGTCGTGATGATGGCGCGCCCGGTATCGGCGAGCGCGAGATCCACGGCCTCGTGACGACTGGCGCCGCGAGTGAGATGGCGTCGATGCGCGTCGAGAAAGTGGATCGCATCGTCGACTCCGATCCCGATCACGACTGCCCCGATCATCGCGCGCCCGATGTCCAATCCCATCCCCAGCCAGCCCATCGTGCCGAGCGTCACGACGATCGCGATCAGAGAAGGGAGCATCGCGATCAAGCCGAGCCGGAACGAGCGAAGGAAGAGCGACGAGAGCGCGAATACGAACAGGAAGGCAGTGGGGAAGCTTCGGAGCTGGGT
>JAGQIB010000635.1 GCA_020431545.1 Gemmatimonadota bacterium | reverse complement strand
TCTCCGTGCTCTCCATCACGTAGAACCCCTTCACGCGCGGCGATTCCGCGCAGGTCTCTTGCCAGCGGACGAGGAGCTCCAGGTACTCGGCGCGCGACTCGGCGGGCACACGCGCGCGGACGGCGCGGACGGTTCTCAAAGGGCCTCCAGGATCTCGCGCAGGGCGCGTTCGTCGAGGTCGCGGGCGGCGTCGCCGAGGCGGACCCGGTGTCTGGCGAGGGCCCGTTCGAAGAACGAGAGACGCTCGCCGGGGGAGTCGAGCGCCGGCTCCTCGATGACGGGCAGGTCGGGGAATCTCTCCAGGAACGCCGCGGCCCAGAGTCCGCGCCCCGTGCGCTCGAACGGTCCGTCGCCGTGAAGGGCCTCGGCTGTCTCGTAGACCCGGGCCGCGGTGACGCCGCAACTGGGGGACTTGTGCTTGAAGACGTAGCCATCGAGGGCCTGGCTGCCGCGGAAGGCGTCGAGTCGATCGGAAGCCCATTCGCGGAGCGTGCCCGTGAGCTCCCGGCGCGAGTCCCGCGTCCACAACTCCAAGCCTCCGGGCACGCGCAACAGCTGGATCGGCTCGCGCGGGACTCCGAGTCCGATCTCCACCTCCGGGCACACGCGCACCCACTCCACGAACGCACCGAGCCGTTCGAGGCATGGATGGAGGCGATGGTCGCCGTCGTAGCGGACGCGATCGCCCACGAGGCACGCGGACACGCCGATCCGGACTCGGGCGAGATCGGGTGAGCGCTCGGTCACGCGAACCTCCGACGGGAATGGGCCGTAAAGATCATGTCACGGGCGGTGAAGAAACGCCGCTTCCGGAATCGAACGGGACCCTGACGGCATCGCAGGGGTATTGCGCACGGAGGCGACTCCGATCCGGCGCTTGCCGTCGTCCCGGTTTCGCTTTGGAACGCCTCGAAACCTCCGAACTCTCCGAACGAGGTGCGTCATGAGAATCGCGATCACGACCCCGACCGGCCACATCGGCAGTGCGCTCACGGACCGACTGCTGGCCTCGAATCACGACCTGGTACTGCTCGTCCGCGATCCCGGGAAGGTACGGCATTTCACGAGCCGTGGGGCCACCGCGATCGGCGGTGACCTGACGGACGCGGAGTACGTGCGCGAGGCGACCCGCGGCGTCGACGCGATGTTCTGGCTCACTCCGCCGAGCTACGGTTCGCCCGACATGCGCGCGTTCCAGCAGAAGGTCGGTCGATCCGCCGCCGAAGCGGTAGAGGCGAATCGGATCAACCGGGTGGTGCACCTGTCGAGCCTCGGCGCGCAGCACGCCAAGGGCACGGGGCCGATCGCCGGCCTGCACGACGTCGAGGGGATGCTGAACGAGGCGGCGGAGAACGTAACGCACCTCCGTCCGGGCTTCTTCATGGAGAACCACCTCGGATCGCTCGACGGAATCCGCCAGGCGAAGAGCATCTTCTTCCCGGTGCCCGCGGAGGCCGGTGGCGTGTTCATCGCCACGCGCGACATCGCGGACTTCGCCGCGAAGCGCATCCAGGATGCGGCCTGGAAGGGCCGGCACGTGATCGAGCTGTACGGACCGGCCGAGATCACGTTCGGCGATTTCGCGGAGGCGATCTCGGACGCGCTCGGGGAGAAGGTGCAGCACGTCCAGACCTCCATGGAGCAGACGCGGGAGGCGCTGCACGCCATGGGCTGCTCGGAGGACGTCTGCGACCGGATGCTGCAACTCTACGAGGCGGCCGCGGCCGGGCTGCTGAATCCCACGCAGACGCCGACGCCGGCGACGCGCGGCAAGACGACCGTGAAGCAGTTCGCGCGCGAGGTCGTGGCGCCGCTCGTGCGGGGAGAGACGCCGGTCGCCTAGGGGGGCCAGGGGCCGCGATCGGGCGGCGCGGTGCTGGAAATCGGCAATGCGCAGGGATTAGACTTCCAGCCGTCCGCGCCGCCGGAACTGGCCGACGCCGGAACTGGAGAGGGTCCCATGTACCGCTTGTATCGTTCCGTCCGCTTTCTTTTCGTCGCCCCGCTCATCGTGGCGCTGCTGGTGGTGATCAATCTCGTCACGTCGCCCGGACACTGGTGGGTGCAGTGGGCGGCGCTCGGGATCGGGATCGCGTGGATGGTCTCGTTGATCCGCGTCGTCGGTGCGGCGGTCACGGTCGGCGGCATCGCCGCGCTGGTCGCGCTTCTCCGGCGTCGATCCGGAGTCTGATTGACGCTCGACGCACGCGGGAGGAGACGGCGTTCGCCGCCTCCCCCCGGCGGTCGATCAGCGATACAGCGACTTGATCTCGGCGAAGCTCGTCTCGTCCACGCTCACGACGGACGTGATGCGAAGTGAAATCCCGCCTTCGTTGCCGATGGTGTCCACATCCCCCACGGTGAAGTACACCGGTCCCGCGGCGTGTAGCAGGATGATCGAAGTCCAGCGGTGCGCAAGCGCATCCTCCGGCGTGGGATAGACGTGCGAATCGTTCACCATGAAGTTCCACACGCCTCCCATGTCCACGAGCGCCGTCTCGAGATCGCACGGCGGCCGCGCGGGGATCGGGTCGATCCGCATGCCGTTCGCCCACGCTCCCGTGATCTGCGGCGACTCGATGACGTAGGTGTTGAGCCAGCCGCGCACGCTCGTGGGGCAGGTGCGGAGACAGCCGTCCGGGTTCGCGCAGGAGACCGTTCCCCACGCGTTCCAGGCCGTGTAGGCGCCGCCCTGATCCGGACCGACGGGTTCGATGAAGTACATCCCCGGCCCCAGCATCACGCTGACGGGAACGAGGGTCTGCGAATCGAGGTCGATGATGGTCGCGCCGGCGCGGGGCGCGAGAACGGCGAGCGAGAGAAGCGCGATCGAGCACGCGAGCGAACACTTGGCCATGGATTCCTCCCGGGCGGATGAACTCGGACGGCGGCCGGGCGAGGCCGCCACGATGGACGGGGGAGGATGCGACCCCAGCGTAACGGTCCCGCGGCGTTCGTTTCAAGCTGCGGATCGAGCGCACATCGAGGGCATGCAACCGCGCGGCGAACGCGGTTTGCGGATCCTCTCGCGGGCCCGCCAAAGCCCTCGTTTTCCCCTCAACCGCTGGCCCCGATTTGCCGTTCTCAGGCGAAGGACGGGGAATCCCGCCCACCGGACGATCGACCACTCCGTGGCCTCCCGATCGCCCCTTGCATCCGGTTCCACGGGCAACTCGCGAGCCCGCGTCGCCGGTCCGGGAGGGGAGGGGTCATCGCCGGGATCGAGGGGTGCGAAAGGCGGCTCAAAGGTGCCTGAAGGCTCCGGAATCCGCTAAAGCGCACTCAATCTCGTGTCGATCTCAGCGATGATTGACAAGCTCGCCCTTGGACTCGCGTTGGGGAGAAGCACATGGAGAGCAGGAGTTCGGGAGTCAACGGCATCATGGACATCTCCGAAGCCGCGGACTACCTCCACATCAAGAAGTGGACGCTCTACCGCCTGGTGAAGCGCGGCAAGATTCCCGGGATCAAGGTCGGCGGCCAGTGGAGATTCAAGAAGGAAGTTCTCGACGAGATGTTCACGCAGAACGCCCCTTCGGCCGAGTAGGCACCGACGTCGCTCGCCGAGGCCTCCACGGCCCGGCAGTAGGACTGGAGGCTTCCGCGAGGCGCTCGCCCCGTCAATCCGGGGTGAGCGCCGTCGTCTTGCTGGGGGGATCTCCCCAATCGCTCCGGGGCGCAGCCCCCACCCACTGATCGATGTTCGTGGATCCTGACGGGGCACCCTCGCACCCGCCGGGGGCCGCGCGCCGCCCGATCGCGTCGAGAGCGGTCGCTCCGCAGGTTCAGCGGCCCGGCGCGGTGATTCTCGTGAGCGGACCGGCTTTCTGGTCCCGCCCTTGCAGATGCATCCGGACGCACCCTCCCGCCGGAGGGTTCCGTCCCGGAGGTAGACCTTGCATCTCGGGCTCACACGACTCTCTCCAGTCTCCTCCGTCGCTTTCGGTGGGGCGATCATCCTTCTGGTCGCTGGCGCGGGACCCTCCTTCTCGGGGGACCTCGACGTGACCGGCGCGAACGTCGTCGGTCCGGTCCCCTTCTCCGAGTGGGGGCCGAAGGTCGAAGAGATCTACCAGCAGGAGAACGGACGTTCCGACTACTCCGCGGAGATCCACTACGACCTGGGGCTCTATTTCTACGAACAGGGCGAGTACGACCTCTCGCTCCAGCACTATCGCAAGGCCACCGAGATCGATCCCGAGTTCCCCGAGGCCTACTTCGGGATCGGTCTGCTGTTCTACTCGCTGGGGGACGACGACAACGCGATCCGCTACTACCGCAAGTCCCTCGAGAAGAACCCGCGTGACGCGGACACGCGGAACAACCTGGGCCTCATCTACTACCGCCGCGGCGAGCTCTCCAGCGCGCGCGAAGAGATCGAAGCGGCACTCCGGCTGCAGCCGGATTTCCCGGACGCTCTCTACAACCTCGGCCTGGTCTACTACCAGCAGGCCGATCTTCGGGATGCGGTGTCCACGTTCCTGAAGGCGCTCAACCTCGATCCGAGCTATCTCCGGGCCCGATTCAACCTGGGCGTCGTTTACTACGAGCTCGGACTCGAGGACCTCGCAGAAGAACAGTGGCGCAAGATCCAGCTGGACGCTCCGGGGTCCCCGCTCGCGGAGCAGGCCGAGCAGAATCTCTCGGTGCTCGACCACGACCAGAACTAGTCTCTCCTGATCACACTCCGAAGGGCCGTTCTCACGCAGCAACCTCCTCGCAGGCAAGCAAACGGGTCGCGACGGGCGGGGGAAACCTCGCCCGTCGTCGTTTCGTGCGGCCTCGCGTCGACGTTGCCGGGCGACCGCGATTGACCGACACTGCGGGCGCCGCCTGACGGGAGAGAAGACGTGACGATCGAGCCCTACTGGGTTCCCGTGCTGTTCGTGCTCGGCATCGTCGCCGGGTTCCTGAACACGGTCGCGGGCGGTGGTTCGTTCTTCACGTTCCCGTTCCTGATCTTCCTCGGCTACCCGCCTCACCTCGCGAACGGCACGATCCGGGTGACGATCGTGATGCAGAACCTGGTCGGCGTGCCGACGTTCGCCCGCAGCGGTCACTTCTACCCCCGCGAGACGCTGATCGCCGCGCTCGCCGCGATCCCGGCCGCGCTGCTGGGCGCACTCGTCGCGGTGCATCTCTCGCCGGATCGATTCCGCGTCATCTCCGCGGTCCTCGTGATCGTCGTGCTCGTCACGCTGTTCGTGCGCCCGTCCGACTGGATGCGCACCGAGCGCCTCCCGCGCATCCGCTGGCACCTCGCGCTCCCGCTGTTCGCGGCCGTCGGTTTCTACGGCGGCTTCTTCCAGCTCGGCGCGGGCATGCCGTTCCTGGTCGCGGCGGTGCTCGGCGGCGGCTGGGATCTCGTCTCCGCGAACTCCGTGAAGGTCAGCGTGATCCTTCTGTTCTCTCTCGTGGCGCTGTTCGTGTTCGCGGACTCCGGTCACGTCGACTGGATCGCGGGCGTCACGATCGGTGTGGGCAACATGCTCGGCGCCTGGTTGGGTGCGCGGTCGGCCGTGAAGCGGGGGCCGGGGTGGATCCGCTGGATCATGGTGGTGATGGCGGTGCTGGCGGCGGTGAGGTTGCTCGTGGGGTAGGGGTTCGCTGTGTCGGTCTCGAGCCGGAGCCGGGGGAGCCCTGTTCGCG
>JAGQIB010000001.1 GCA_020431545.1 Gemmatimonadota bacterium | reverse complement strand
GCCCCCGAGGCCTTTCTCCGCGCCGCCATCCGTATCGCGCGCGAGCGGCGGGTGTTCTCGTGGGGCGGGACGGCTCCCACGGATACGCCTTCGATCCGGACCGTGGAGTTCACGGCGGGTGACGCCACGCTCGAGCTCGCCCCGAGGGAAGTCGCCGAGATCGTCGGCGAGCTCGTGGGGAGCACCACGTGAACGCGCCGGAGGACTTCGTTCGCACGTACGAAGCGGCGCTCGCCACCCAGGATTGGGCGGTCGTCTCGCCGCTCATCCACGAGGACGCTTCCGTCACGTTCTCCGACGGCTCGGTGCACCGCGGCAAGGACGCCGTGCGCGCTGCCTTCGAGCGGAACTTCCGGGCGATCGAGAGCGAGGAGTACCGGATCTCGAGCGTTCACTGGCTGCCCCGCTCGCAGGACTTCGCGGCCTACCAGTTCGACTATGAATGGCGCGGAATCGTTCGGGGACAGATCATGGGCGGACGCGGGCGCGGGACGTGCGTGCTGCTCCGCGACGGCGACGCCTGGCAGCTCGTGGCCGAACACCTCGGCGCGGTGAGCGCGCCGCGATGACGATGCGAGCTCCGGCCGGTGGCCAGAGCTCGTACCGCGCCCGGGTCGACGTTGCCAGGCTTCGAGCCTCGCGATAGAGTGGCTTCCGTTCCCGTCCGTTCGCGATCGGAGAAACGGAGGCCCGACGTGCCCGCTGCGCACGAGCCCATCCACGAGATCATCCGGGCGTATCGCGCGGCCATTCTCGCGAAGGACGTCGAGGGATTCGTCGATCTGTACGCGCCCCACGTCCGTGTGTTCGACACCTGGGGCGTTTGGTCCTACGAGGGACGGCCGGCCTGGCGGGAGATGGTGCGCGGGTGGTTCGCCTCGCTGGGCGACGAGCGCGTCGGAGTGGACCTCAGCGATCTGCAGATCGCGGTCGCGACGGAGTCCGCGGTCGTCACGGCCATCGTGACGTACTCGGGCGTGTCGGCCGAAGGCGACGTTCTCCGCTCGATGCAGAATCGAGTCACCTGGGTTCTCGCCCGGGAAGGCGCGCGGTGGCGGATCGTGCACGAGCACACGTCCGCCCCGGTCGGTTTCGACGACGGGAAGGTCATCCTGCAGCGGTAGGCGTCAACGCGCTCGACGGAGCGCTTGGGAGACACGGTTCGATGGCTGACGCCGGACGCCGAGAGCATGCAAGAGTTCGCAGGATCGCCTCGCTCTCGTTCCTGTGTGCGGTTTCCCTCGCCGCATGCTGTTCCGTCGCGTTCGCCACCGAGATCGAGCGGGCGACGAGTTCCCCGCCGACCGCCGGCAGGAGGGCGCAGCTGCTCGGCGACCTTCGTGAGCTCGGCTCGTGCCGCACGCTCGCGTTCGTGGGGGTCGCGGGCGTCGTCGCGGGAATCGGGGGGACCCTCCTGGACGACGAGGATGTCTCCGGTCCGCTCGACCGCAGCTTCCTCGATCCGGTCGCGGACGCCGGTCGCACCTACGGGTCCACCTGGTTCCTCGGGAGCGCGACACTCGCCGTGTGGGGAGTGGGCGCGCTCGCAGACGATCCCGGCATTCGGGACCTCGGCTGGGACCTCGGCGAATCGCTCGCGATCACGGGTCTCGTGGTCGGAGCGATCAAGGTCAGCGTCGACCGCAAGCGGCCGGACGGCGGGGACTGGTCGTTTCCCTCCGGGCACTCGGCCGAATCGTTCACGATCGTCCCCGTGCTCGCGGAGCACGTGGGCTGGAAGACCGGGGCCGTCGGCGCGGTCGCCGCGACGTTCGTCGCGCTCGGCCGGCTCGAGGACCTGCGACACTACCCCTCCGACGTGCTGTTCGGCGCCGGACTCGGACTCGCCGTCGGGTACGCCGTGTCGCGGCCCCCAGCGACGTCTTCCCTCTCCTGGAACGTCGGCCCCGGCTCTCTCGGGCTGAGCGCGCGCTTTTGAACCCGATGGACGACGCACGGCTGGACCGAGTCATCGAGGCCGCGATCCGGGAGCCCGGTTTCTCGGGCGTCATCTCGATTCGCCGTGGGCCCGACGTCCTGCACGAGAGCGCGCACGGCCACGCGAATCGCACGTACCGGGCCCCGAACGCGATCGACACCCGATTCGGGATCGCCTCCGGAACGAAGTTCCTCACGGCGCTCGCGATCGGCCGTCTCCTCGATCGGGGCGATCTCTCGATCTCCACACGTCTCGTCGAGTGCCTGCCGCTCGAGCGTCCGCGCTACGACCCGACAATCACGGTCGCGCAGCTGCTGAGCCACACGTCGGGCGTGCCCGACTACTTCGACGAGGAGCTGGCCCCCGATCCGGAGTCGTTCGGCGTGGGCGTCCCCTGGTCCGAGCTCCGGAATCTCCGCGATTACGTCGCCGTGCTCCCGGACACCGGCATGAAGTTCCCGCCCGGCGCGGCCTTCTCGTACTCGAACAGCGGCTACATCCTGCTCGGTCTCGTCGTCGAGGAGATCTCCGGCCATCCGTACCGGGACTTCGTGGCGAGCGAGGTCTTGCGCCCGGCCGGCATGGACTCTTCCGGGTTCCACGCCTTCGACCGGTTGCCGGAGAACACGGCCACCGGCTACATCGATGAAGAAGACGGGACCTGGCGCACGAACGAGTTTCAGCTCCCGATCATCGGCGCCGCCGACGGCGGTGCGTTCTCGACGGTCGGCGACGTCGCGAGAATGTGGCACGCGTTCTCGCGAGGTTCGATCGTGTCCCGCGAGCTCGTGGAGGACTTCACGCATCCCCACGCCCGCGCGGAGAAGGAGGGCGAGCACGTGCACTACGGACGGGGACTCTGGGTCACGACGACGCCGGGACAGGCCCCGATCCTCGCGATCGAGGGCTACGACGCTGGCGTCTCGTTCCGATCCTCGTTCCGGCCCGAGGACGGCTCGCTCGTCACCGTGGTGTCGAACACCACCCGGGGGGCGTGGCCCGTGCTCCGCGCGCTGCGCGAGGCCGGCGTACCGGCCTGACCTCGGGGAGTCGAGCCTACGGCTCGTCGGCCGGCGACGTCTCCCGTCGCCGGCCGACCTTCCGCTCTCCCGGCTAGTTGCCGCTTGCCGCCTGGTAGAGGTGCACGTCGCGCTGCGGGAACGGAATCGAGACGCCCTCGCGATCGAACTCCTCCTTGATCTTCCGGGTCACCTCGAAGTAGACCGCCCAGTAGTCGGGAGTCTTGACCCAGGGTCGCACGACGAAGTTCACGGACGAATCCGCAAGCTCCGAGACCTCGATCATCGGCGCCGGGTCCTTCAGGACCTTCGGATTCTCGCTGAGGATCCGCTGAAGGACCTGATGCGCCTTCGCGATGTCGTCGCCGTAGCCGATGCCGGCCACGAGATCCACCCGGCGCGTGTCGAACGCATTCACGTTCGTGATCGTGTCGCCCATGATCGAGCTGTTCGGCACGATGATCTTCTGGTTGTCCGGAGTCTTCAGCGTGGTCGTGAGGATCCCGATGTCGACGACCGACCCGGCAGTCCCCGCCGCCTTCACGAAGTCGCCGATCCGGAACGGCTTGAACACCAGGATCAGCACGCCGGAGGCGAAGTTCGAGAGGGAGCCCTGGAGCGCGAGTCCCACCGCGAGTCCGGCCGCTCCGAGCACCGCGACGAACGACGTCGTCTGGATTCCGAACAGATCCAGTGCCGCGATGACGGCGAACGCGAGCACGGCGAAGCGCACAAGACTCCCGACGAATCGCACGAGCGCCTCGTCCATCGAGGCGCGCTTGAGAGCGCGTTGCACTCCTCCGGAGAGAACGCCCGAAACGATCCGTCCTACGATGAGAACGGCGATCGCACCGAGCACCTTCAACCCCCAGTGCGTTCCGATCTCGATCAGCTGAGGCATCAGCTCCTGCCACTGCGCGGAATCCATGAATCCTCCTCTGCCGGGGTGGACGCCGGGATCTCGACCGGCGATCTCGAGTCAGGGCACGGAAAAAGATGCGGCGGGGCCGGCTCGTTGCCAACCCCGCCGCTCGATCTGGCTTCCGGAACTACTTCGCGCGCAAGGCGTCCCGGATCTCGGTGAGGAGCACCTCTTCCTTCGAGGGCGCCGGCGGAGCCGCGGGCTTCTCCTCTTCCTTCTTCTTCATCGAGTTCATGGCCTTGATCATCATGAAGATCGCGAACGCCACGATGAGGAAGTTGATCACGTTGTTGACGAACATGCCCCAGTTCAGGGTGACGGCCGGGATCTCACCGACGGCCTGCTTCAGGACCATGACCTTGTCCGAAAAGTCGACCCCGCCGAGCATCAGGCCGATCGGCGGCATCAACACGTCGCTCACGAACGAGCTGACGATCTTGCCGAACGCGCCGCCGATGAT
>JAGQIB010000634.1 GCA_020431545.1 Gemmatimonadota bacterium | reverse complement strand
ACCGCGAGCTGCGCGTAGCTCTTCAGCTGATCGGGGGCGATGTCGGAATCCGCCACCGCCTTGGCCACGGCCTTCGCCTGTTCGATCGCCTGCTTCGCATCCTCCGGCACTTCGCAGCCGGCGGCCACGAGCAGCGCGGGCAGCACCAGCACTTTCCAGCTCAGCTTCACTTGGACGTTCCTCCGTCGTTCGGACCGGCGGGGCCGGCCGCGTGATTCCTAGTGGCCGGACTTCGGCTTGGCCTCGTGCGCCTTGTCCTTCGCGTCCTTGCCGTGCTTCTCGAGCTTCTTCGCCTCTTGCTTACCGTGATGCGCGGCCTCCTCGGCCTTCGCCTTCGCGGTCTCGGCCGCATGCTCGGCGTCCTCGCGAGCTTCCTCGGTCGCATGCTCCGCGGCCTCGTGCATCCGCTCCTTGCCCTCGTGCGCCTTCTCGCGGACGTCCTGGCCGACGTTGTCCACGTCGCGCTTGCCTCGCTCCAGCTCGCCGGCCTCGCGCGACGCGCGCTTCAGGTCGCGGTGCTCTCCGATGCGCGCGTGCACGAAGTTCTTGAACTCGTTCGGGTCGCCCCCTTCGCGCACGTGACGAGCGCCTTCCTCGAGCGCCGTCTCCGCCACTGTGGCCGACACGCCCTCCGTGCGCGCGCTCTCGAGCATCTCGGTCACCGCCTCGGCCGGCACGCCCGCCTCGCGCGCCTGCGTGGCCGTCTCCGGCAGGCGCATCGCCCGCAGGATCCGATCCGCGACCGACTCGACGGGCGCAGCCGCCGCCTCCATCTCCGGGGCGGCTTCCGGCGCGGCGGCCGTCGACGTCTCGCCCTCGGCGAGCGCGCCTCCGGTCCAGCCGAGGACCGTGACGACACTCGCGATCAACATCCGATTCATGGGATTCCTCCGCGGTTCTGCGGAGCGGGGAACCGCTCCGTCACCAGGGGAAACGTGGCGTTCACGCGGAATGCGACGTTCCGGTTGCGGGGCCTTCGACCCGCGCCCCCCGCGCGCAGTCACATTCCGCTTCCGCGGGACGGGGGTCAAGCCGGATCGGCGGACCGGCCCTCGCCGCGGAAGAAGCGCAACCGCAACGAGTTGGCGACCACGGAGACGGAGCTCGCGGCCATGGCCGCGCTCGCGAACACGGGCGAGAGGAGCCAGCCCGTCCAGGGGTAGAGGATACCGGCCGCGAGAGGGAT
Organism: Gemmatimonadota bacterium; assembly: GCA_020431545.1. GTDB lineage: Bacteria > ARS69 > ARS69 > ARS69 > ARS69 > JAGQIB01. The sequence goes on along the minus strand of JAGQIB010000634.1, from coordinate 961 downwards.
CCCGAGCACGTTGTAACCGAACGCCCAGGCGAGATTCTGCCGGATGACACGCGAGGAACGGCGCGACATCCGCACGAGATCCGCGATCGCGGTCAGGCGCGGCGAGACGAGAATCACGGGCGCGGCGCCGCGCGCGACGTCGGTGCCGCCGCCCATCGCGACGCCGACACGGGCGGCGGCGAGGGCCGGCGCGTCGTTGATGCCGTCGCCGACCATGAGCACGGAGCGGCCTTCTCCCGTCAATCGCTGCACGAACGCGACCTTTTCCTCCGGGCTCGCGGGCGCGATGACCTCGTCGACGCCGATCTCCCGCCCCACCGCCTCCGCCACGTTCCGGCGATCCCCGCTCAGCAGCACGATCCGCGCGCCGAGCCGGCGCAGCGCGTCCACGCCGGCCCGCGCGTCGTCGCGCAGCGGATCCCGGATCCCGAGCACGGCGATTCCCGCTCCGTCCACGCCGATCGCCACCGGAGTGGCGTGCGCGGACTCCGCCCGCTCGAACGCCGATCGAAGGGCCGCGGTGTCGACGCCCTTCGCGCGGAGGAACTCCTCCGTACCCACGCGCACCTTGTGACCCGCGATCTTGCCGAACATGCCGCCGCCACTCTGCGCGAACGCCGTCTCCGGTTCGACGATCTCGAGCCCGCGACGTTGCGCCTCCCGGATCACCGCGGTCGCGAGCGGGTGCTCCGACCTGCGCTCGAGCCCGGCCGCGAGCGCGAGCGCTTGATCGACGTCGATACCGCCGTCGACGGGTTCCGGCGCGAACACGTCGACCACTTCGGGGCGGCCGCGGGTGACCGTGCCGGTCTTGTCCAGCACCACCGTGTCCACGCCGCCCGCCGCCTCGAGGGCGAGGCCGTCGCGGAGCAGGATCCCGCGCCGCGCGAGCGTTCCCGTGGCCACGGAGATCGCGGCCGGCACCGCGAGTCCCATCGCGCACGGACACGCGATGATCAGC
>JAGQIB010000033.1 GCA_020431545.1 Gemmatimonadota bacterium | reverse complement strand
GATCCGTCCCGGCATCGAGCCGATGTACGTCCGACGGTGCCCGCGGATCTCCGCTTCGTCGCGCACTCCGCCGAGGGCCACCCGCACGAACTCACGCCCCAGCGCCCGGGCGATGGACCGGCCCAGCGACGTCTTGCCGACTCCGGGAGGCCCCACGAAGCACAGGATCGATCCACGCGGCCGCTTTACGAGCTGCACCACGGCGAGGTACTCCAGGATCCGCTCCTTCGGCTTCTCGAGTCCGAAGTGATCCTCGTCCAGGATCTTGGCCGCCGCGTCGAGATCGAGGCGATCCTCCGTTCGCTTGTTCCACGGCAGGGAGGCGAGCGTCTCCACGTAGCCCCGCACCACCGTGGCCTCGGGGGACATCGGGCTCATCCGCGCGAGCCGATCGATCTCCTCCAGCGCCTTCCCCTCGACGTCTTCCGGCATGCCCGCCTTCTTCACGCGGGCGCGGAGCTCCTCCGCATCCGTTCCATCCTCCGCGGACTCGCCGAGCTCCTTGCGGATCGCGCGGAGCTGCTCCTGCAGGTAGAACTCCTTCTGCCCCTTGCTCACGCGGGAGCGGACCTCTCCCTCGATCTTCCGTTCGAGCCGGAGGATCTCGAGCTCCTCCGTGAGCATGCGAGAGAGACGACCGAGCTGGTCCGCGGTCTTCACCGCGGCGAGCAGGTCCTGCCGCTTGTCGAGCGAAACGATGAGATGCCCCGAGACGACCTGCGCGAGCTGCCGCGGGTCCTCGATCCGGGTCGTGGCCGCAATCACTTCGTCGGGAATGCGACGATTCAGCTCCACGTACTCCTGGAACAGCCCCGCGACCTGACGGGCGAGCGCCTTCACCTGCGACGTGAGGGTGCGCTTCTGCTCCACCATCTCGAGATCCACCGCGAGGTGCTCGCGCTGGGCCACGAAGGAGCGCACGCGGTAGCGACCGATTCCCTCCACGAGGATCTTCAGGGTGCCGTCCGGCACCCGGAGCACCTGCGCCGCGCGCACCACGGTGCCGATCTCGTGCAGATCGTCCGGACCGGGGTCCGCAACATCCGGGGTCCTCTGCGTGAGCACCGCGAAGATCGGCGTGCGACGCAGCGCCGCATCCACGGCCGCCACCGACGCCGGCCGCCCCACGAGCAGCGGCGCGATCATGCCGGGGAAGATCACCACGTCGCGCAGCGGAAGCAACGGGAGGCGCGAAGAGAAACGGTGCTCCTCGCCGTCCAACGCCACGAAATCGATCGAGCGGGGCCGCTTGGCGACACGCGCGGGGACTCCACCGGACTTCGTCGTTCGCGACGACTTCGAGCGAGTCTTCGACTTCGCGCGGGCCTTGGCCCCCGCCCCGGCCTTGGACCGGGAACCGGCCTTGGCCTTGGAACCGGTCTTCGACTTGGCGCGGGACGCGGACGTGCGCGGCTTGCTCGCCGCGCCGGAGCTAGGCCTCTTTCTTGCGGGCTTCTTCGGAGAGGACGACAATCGGTTCGCTCCTTCCGAGGACGGCATCCTCGGTGATCACCACCTCGACGACGTCGTCCATCGAGGGGACCTCGTACATCACCTCGAGCATGGCCGCTTCCATGACGGAACGCAGCCCGCGGGCGCCCGTGCCTCGCTCGTTCGCGATGCGCGCCACGGCGACGAGTGCCTCGTCCGTGAAGGAGAGTTCCACCTTCTCCATCTTGAAGAACTTCTTGTACTGGCGGCAGAGCGCGTTCTTCGGCCGGGTCAGGATCTCCACGAGCTGCTCCTGCGTCAGCTCGTCGAGCGTGCACACCACCGGCAGACGGCCGATGAGCTCGGGGATCAGTCCGTACTTCAGGAGATCCTCGGGCTCCACGTGACGGAGGATCTGCTCGAGATCCGCCTTCCCGGAGAGATCCGAACCGAACCCGACCATCTTGTGACCGGTCCGGCGCGCGATGACCTTGTCCAGCCCCGCGAAGGCGCCGCCGCAGA
>JAGQIB010000633.1 GCA_020431545.1 Gemmatimonadota bacterium | reverse complement strand
GCCGGCTCGAACGACTTCGAGTGGGACGGCGAGAACAACGCCGGCGACCGCGTCCCGAGCGGGTCCTACACGATCCGGGTCAGCGCGAAGGACGAATCCGACGCGACGGTCGCGTCGGCCGTGTCGGTCCGCGCGCGGGTGGACGGTGTGCGCTTCCACGAGGGTACGGGCTATCTGCTCGTGAACGGGAACGAGATCCCGCTCGCGAGCGTCGTCGAGGTCTTGGCGCCGAGCGGCAGCTAGCCGCCGGTCGGGTATCCGGGGCGTGAGCCCCGCGTTCAGGGGGAGGACAGGGCAAGATGATGCGATCGCTGTTCGCGGCCGTCTCCGGTCTGCGAAACCACCAGCTCAGTTTGAACGTCATCGGGAACAACATCTCGAACATCAACACGATCGGATTCAAGTCCGGGCGCGCGCTGTTCCAGGAGATGCTCTCGGAGACGATCCAGGGCGCTTCGCGGCCGAACGCGAACCGGGCCGGCACGAACCCCGTGCAGGTCGGGCTCGGCATGGCCGTCGCCTCGGTCGACAGCCGCTTCTCCCAGGGACAGCTCGAGCTCACCGGCAACATGCTGGACATGGCGGTGCAGGGAGACGGGTTCTTCGTGATGCGGGACGGCGGCCGTGAGTACTTCGGACGCGCGGGCGCGTTCGGCTTCGACGGGGACGGTCGCCTGACCGCGGGTCAGGGACTGCTCGTGCAGGGCTGGCTCGCGAACGAGGACGGCGTCCTCGGCTCGAGCACGGCGCTGACCGACATCGCGCTGCCGTTCGGCCAGAAGTCGCCGGCGCGCGCCACCGAGTCGATCCGGCTGCAGTCCAACCTGGACGCCTCGGCCGACGCGCTCAGCACGATCACCCGGACCGGAGCGCTCCGCGCGCTCGCCCAGCCCACCGACAATCTCACGTCGCTGTTCGACTCCTCGGGCCGTCCGCTCGGCGTGCAGGACGGCGACGTGGTCACGGTCTCGTTCGCCGGCACGGCGGATACGCGGGTGAGCGATCTCTCGATCGGATCGATGCCCATGGACCTGCTCGACGGCGACGTCATCACGGTCAACGACGGCACGGGCACGGCCACGATCACGTTCGACGACACCTGGACGCTGTCGACGTTCGCGCAGCAGGTCCAGGCCGCGCTCGCCTCGATCCCGACCGGCGAGACGGACATCGCCGTCTCCGTCAACGCGGACGGCAGCCTCGGATTCGACAACCCGGCCGGCGGCAACGCGCGGTCGGTCACCGTTTCGCTCTCCGTGGCGGGACGCGACGCGTTCAACCAGTTCGTGGACAGCGTACCGGTCATCAACGGCACGTCGACCGCGCGCTCCGAGGCGACGTCGGTGCGGGAATCGTTCACGCACGGATCTCAGTTCCAGAACGTGAACGATCTGGCCGCCTCGATCCAGAGCGCGCTGAATCTCGGATCGGCCGGCGCGGCGGTATCGTTCATCGGCGGTCAGTTCGTGTACGACAACAGCGTGGGCTCGCAGGACCTCGTGAACGTCTCGATCGAGCGCAACGGCGCCACGACGTCGTTCACGGAGGCGATGGGGCTCTCCTCGGACAACCTCTCGATCGGCGAGACGCGGCAGTCCGACCGTCTGCTCGACGTGGCCGCGCGGGAAGACAACATCGCCGACCTGTACTCGGCGCAGGGCGTGCACCTCGGGCTCGCCACGGGCGACCTGTTCACGTTCGATTCGCAGATCGGCGGTGCCCAGAGCGCCCAGGCGACGTTCTCCGTGGTCAACACGGGCGACGGCGGCACCGGGGACCGGATCGTCCAGTCGCTGGGCGGCCTGCTGGATGAGCTCGAGGACGTCCTCGGCCTCACGATCGCCGGCGGCGCGGATC
>JAGQIB010000032.1:5142-11818 GCA_020431545.1 Gemmatimonadota bacterium | reverse complement strand
CGCGCTCCGCAACCAGGCCGGGCGGCAGGTCCGACTCACGGTGCGGCCGGCCGGACAGCGGGACGAGCGCGATGTGATCGTGGAGCCGCTCACCGCATCGGCGGCACGGGACCTGCGGTACCGCGACTGGGAGTACGGCAACCGCCTGCGCGTGGACGAGCTGTCCGACGGTCAGCTCGGCTACGTGCACCTGCGCGCGATGGGAGCCGGGGACTGGACTGCGTTCGCGCGCGAGTTCTATCCGGCGTTCCGGCGCGGCGGGGTGATTCTCGACGTCCGTCACAACAGCGGCGGCAACATCGAGAGCTGGCTTCTCTCCCGGCTCCTGCGCCGGGACTGGATGTACTGGCAGGGGCGCGCGGGCGAGCCGAGCTGGAACATGCAGTGGGCCTACCGCGGCCACCTCGTGGTGATCTGCGACGAGTTCACGGTGTCCGACGGCGAGGTGTTCGTGGAGGGCTTCCGTCGTCTCGGCCTCGGCGACGCGATCGGGAACCGCACGTACGGCGGGGAGATCTGGCTCTCGTTCGGCAACCGTCTGCGGGACTCGGGGATGGCGAGCGCCGCGGAGTACGGTGTGTTCGGGCCCGAGGGCTGGCTCATCGAGAACGAGGGCGTGGAACCGGACCTGCCGGTGGATAACCTTCCCCGGGCGACGGCGGCGGGAAGTGACGCGCAGCTCGAGACGGCGGTACGGCACCTGCTCGACCGGCTCGCGGCCGAGCCGGTGGAGGACGTCGTGGCGCCGCCGTACCCGAAGCGAGCCCGGTAGCGGGCGCGCGCCAGCGCTGTTGCCGATTCCCGATTGCGAGATCGGGAATTGTAGTCGTAGTCTCTGGCCATGGTCACCTACGCCGACATCGCGCTCGTGTGGACCTTCGTGATGGTCGTCGCCTACGTGGTGTTCGCCTGGCGCGCGCGACGTCGCTATGGCCGAGCCGTCGTGTCCCGCGTGCTGGAGCGCGCCGTGAGCGACGGGGCGGAGCTCGGGCGGACCGAAGGTGCTCCGCATCTCGCGAATCGCTACGTGTACTCCGTGGTCGAGGCGCTCGCTCGGGATACGGCGGATGGCCGCGCCGGCTGGTGTGAGCGTGACCGGCGGAGCTTCCGGGCGGAGGTCGCGCGAACGCGGGCCGCCCTGGCGCTCCTCGTCGTGCTCGTGGCGGCCGTGCCCGCGGTGCTCGGTGCGATCACCACCTTTCAGTACGAGATCTCGACGTCACAAGCGCTGGCGGTCGCCGACGATCCGGGGCCTGCGCTGGTGGCTTCCGGCCTCGACGCCGCACGGGAGGCCCGAGCGACTGCATTCCGGCAGACCGGCGGCCTTTTCGTGGCCGGGATCCTCGCGTTCCTGGCGGTGCCCGCGCTGCGGAACGGTCCGCGACGCATGGAGGAAGACCACGCGGCCCTGATCGGGGTCGCCCCGTGACCGGCGGCGACCCTCTCGGGCAGCTGTCGCGGGCGGGTTCGGCCGGCGTGTTCTGTTGTGTTGCGCTCGTTCTCGTGTGGATTCTCTTCTTCGGCTGGTTCGTTGCCCGGTACGTCCGGCTGAACGCGCGCACGCGTGAGGCCGCGGAGCATCTGCGTTTCCTCGACGCGGAGACGTCCGGCGAGGCGAACTCCGGGTCGGTCTTCCTCCGGGATCTCGCGGCGGTCGTTCGCGCGGCCCCGAACGTGGGCGAGCGGTCCGAAGACGAAGTGATCGGGGCGGCGGGCGACGCCGATCGGGACGAAGGCCCGGCCGCCCGGCTCGACCGCTTTGCCCTCTGGGGCACGGGCCTGCTGGTCGTCGTCATCGCGTTCGTCGGGTTCCTCGGGGTTCGATCCGAGTTCCCGCTGACGGAGTTTCTCGATCGACCGTTCGACGACGTGCTCGCCGCCGCGGGCGATCGATTCGGGTCCGCGCGCGAGATGGCGGCGTCGATGACGCGCGGGATCCTGTCCGGCTTCCTGGCCGCGGTCGGGATCTGCTCGGGTCTGATGCCGATGATCGCCATCACGCTGATCGGTGTGGTGGAGGGCCGTGCAACCCGTCGTCATCGACGGGAGTGGTTCGTCGCGGCGGCGCTCGAGCGGCTGGATGCCGCGGGGGCGGCGCGATGGGAGGGCCGGCGGCGTCGCCTCGAGGAGCGCTTCGCGAGCGACTGGAACTGGACCGCCTTGCTGTTTCCCTGGGTCTGGCTCCTCTACCACCGCTACGTGTGGCAGGGCATTCTCTGGCTCGTGGCTTCCCTCGTGCCGTTCATCGGCGTGTTCGGCCTGCCGGCCGCGGCGATTCTCGCTTCCCGCGCGAATCGTCTGCTTCTCGGTCGGTGCCGCTCGCGGGGCGTCCCTCTCTACAACTGAGAGCGCGCGGACGTCAGAGCGACTTCCTCACCCACACGCTTCCGTCCCCGTCGTCCCTTGTGATCTCGAAGCCGGTCCGCAGGTACATGCGAAGCGGGCCGTAGTGGTTCTCGGCGTCGCTCGTCTCGTCCACTCGAGGATTCGCCTCCACGATGCGGAGCCCCTGCGCGCGGAGTCCTTGGCAGGCCGCGTCGAGCAAGGCCGTCGCCACGCCACGGCCGCGGGCGGCCGGGGACACGAGGAAGCACACGATCGTTCCCGTCGTGTCCGCGTCCGCGATCGGCTCCTCGTCCAGCGCATGCAGCAGTGGGCGCGGCGCCGCGTTGCACCACCCGATGACGCGTCCGTCCTCGTACGCGAGAAGCCCCTGCATGGTGCCTTCGGCGGCGCGCCGGGTCGCGCAGGCCTTGTTCTCCTCCGCGGTTCGCGCGGACCAGTCGACCTGACGGTGATCCTCGTAGAAGCACTGGCAGTAGCAGGATGCCCAGCGGGGATTGTCCGCGAAGGCGTCGCGCTCGAGGAACGCGAAGAAGTCCGGGAGGCGCTCCGGCGTCAGGGGGGTGATGTCGAGAGCTTCGGACACGACCCTTCTCCGTCGAGATTGGATCGAGGATAGCCGACCACGCCCGGGATCGCGATCGTCGAGGTCACGGTTTGCCGGAAAGACGCTCCGGTCGAACCGGGACCCCGTTTTGTCGATCTTTTCGCCCGCAGGACGGCCGGATCCTGCGCTTCCTTGCGCTTTCCGGGTGAATGGTAGCCCCACGCCCCGGCAACGGGCGGAATCGCCGGACCCCTTTCGGTTACGATGGACAAGGTGTCGCGGCCCCGCGACCGACGTTGCGGGGGCTGGCCCCCGAGGGAGGACGTCATGCGCCATGGTTCGATCATCTCGGTTTCGCTCGCCGCGTCCCTCCTGTTCGGCGCGGCGAGCGCCGCTCGGGCCGACATCACGACCGATCTCGTCGGGTACTGGCCGTTCTCCGGCGACGCCCAGGATGCGAGTGGGAACGGGAATCACGGGACCCCGAACGCCACGGCGGTTCTGACCGTGGATCGGGCCGGGAACCAGAACAGCGCCTTCCTGTTCGACGGCCTCTCGGCACGGATCGACATCCCGCCGTCCGCGTCGCTTGCGTCTCCGGTGGAGGAGATCACGCTCGCGGCGTGGATTCGTCGCGACGGCTGGGGGCTGGTCGGGTCGATGTACAATCCGATTCTCACGAAGTCCGTCGGAACCGCGAACGCGTTCCAGTATCGACTCATCGTATCGCAGAGCGGTGTGGGCACTTCGCTGAACAACTGGAACATCGGCGGGGGCGCGCCGTTCGACTTCCCCGAGGGCACGTGGCATCACGTCGCGTCGACCTGGGCCGACGACACGCTTCGCACGTACGTGGATGGAATCCTCCTGGATACCGACGTGGTCGCGACGACCATCGTTCCCGATGGGAACTCGCTGAGCATCGGCTCCGATACGCCGGGTGTGCTCGAGATCTTCCTGGGCGCGATCGACGAGGTCCGGATCTACGCACGCGCGCTGAGTGATGCCGACATCGCGGAGCTCGCGGGGCCGATCACGGCGGCGCCGGTCACGACAACAGCGTCCGTCGAGCTCGGTCGTGCGTGGCCGAATCCGACCCGTGGCGCCACCCGAATTCCGTTCTCGTTGAATCGCCCGGCTCCGGTCGTGGTCGAGGTGCTGGATGTCGCCGGGCGGCGCGTCCGAACGCTCTTGCCGGATCGCGCGCTGGGCGACGGCGCCCACGAAGCGATCTGGGACGGACGGGACGACAACGGGGCGACGGTTGCGGCCGGCGTGTACGTCTACCGGCTGCGTGGTGCGGGTGAGAACATCGCCGGCAAGGTCGTCGTCCAGCGCTAGTCGTCGACTTCGCGCATGGCTTCCACGAGGTGGGCGCGATTCTCCGGCGCGGGATAGCTCTCCGGCCAGAACTCCACGAGCTTCGTGATCTTGCCGCGCTCCACGGTGAAGAACGAGATGACGCGCGCGCTCACGACCCCGTCCGTGACGAGGACGTCCGACACGGCGTCGCGGTCGGTCGCCACGAGACGCACGATCTCGAAGCGCCACCGACCGTGGGCGGGATACTCGCGGTTCATCTGTGCGAAGCGAGCCGCCCCGCGGATTCGCTCCCGGGACATCGGCCACTCGAGCACGAAGTCGTGGGCCAGCACGGCGGCGACGGAGTCGAAGTCGTTCGTGCCCATGAGTCGCCAGAACTCGCGGATGGTCTCGGCGGCGGACTCGGCCATGGATGTACCTCCGAATGACGGCGACGTCGTGAGGTGGATCGCCGCCGAGAGCGTGCGGACGCGCTAGCCGCGCCAGGCGCGCAACAACTCGAGCTCCCGGTCCTCGGCGAGGCCGTTCTTTCGCTTCCGGTCGGCGCCCGGGCCGTTCGCCCACGCCAGGACGTCCTCGATCGTGCGCCGCACGGGTCGCGGTCGCAGCCCGGACGCGAATGCCTTGCGGCAGTCGATGTGCATGAGCCCGGAGTGGCCGGTCTCCGTCTCCGGGATCCAGAGCGGCATCTCGGTCCACGACTTCACCTCGTGCTGCCGGAGGAAGGCGTCCGGGACCCACGTGAACGTCGCGTCGCCGGCGGCGACCTGGCGGCACTCCTCGAGAAACGCCGCCATCGTGAGATCCGTCGCCGGGCCGGTGACGTTGTAGATGCCGGTCGCGCGCCGTTCCGCGGACTGGATCGTCCAGTCGGCGAGATCCGCGGCGTCGATGTACTGGATCAATCGCTCGGGGCGCCCGGGAGCGAGGATCTCGCCGCCCCGCGCGACGCGCACCACCCAGTACGTGAACCGCTCCGTGGGGTCGTGGCTGCCGGCGACGAGCCCGGGCCGCACGACGAGCGCCCGCTCCGGGAATGCGCTCCTCACCACGTCCTCGCAGCGGACCTTCAGCGCGCCGTAGGCCCCGCCGTACTCGCTGCCGGTCACGCGGCCCGAGCGGTCCACCGCCTCCGCCTTCTCGAGCGACTCGGCGGACAACGTCGCGAGCGGGGCCGTCTCGTCCATGCCGTGCGTGGAGAAGTCCGCGTACACGGAGATGCTGGAGATGAACACGTAGCGATCGACGGCGTCGGCGAGCGCTGCCGTGGAGCTCTCGAGCGAGCTCGGCACGTAGCCGCAGGTGTCGACGACCGCGTCCCAGCGTCGGCCGGCGAGGCGATCGAGGTCGCGGTGGCGATCGCCCGTGATCTGCTCGATGCCGTCCGCGTCGACGAGCGGCGTGGTGCCGCGATTGAACACGGTGACCTCGTGGCCTCGCGCCCGTGCCGCCGCCACGAGATGAATGCCGATGAACTGGGTTCCGCCGAGAATCAGGATCTTCATGGACTACTCCGACGCTTCCGCCCACGGATCGTAGGACCCGAAGTTCCAGAGGTGACCCTCCGGATCGCGACAGGAGTACAGGCGTCCGCCGTAGTCCTGATCCGCCGGCTCCACCACGATCTTCGCCCCGGCGCGACGCGCGCGGTCGCAGTGACCATCTACGTCCTCGATGACGATGTACGCGCTCTGGGTGACGGGAGCGTCGCGCCCCGCGGGCGGCCGCTGCATCGCGTCGAACGGCGTGTCGCCGGCGGAGCCGAGCATGATCATGTCGTCGCCGAGGCGGAGCTGGGCGTGCGCGATCGTGTCGCCCGGGCCGGGCACCACGAGGTGCGGCTCGAACCCGAAGGCGATCCGCAGCCAGTCGATGGCCGCCGGGGCGTCCGCGTACTTCATCGTGGGTATGATCCGGCTCGGCATCGCGCTCCTCTGGGTTCGGGGCCCGCGGTGCGCGGGGAGGGGGCCCGTCCCCCGCGAGACTAGTCCCTCCTCCGGGGGGCGTCGACCGGGGACTCGGGATTCGCCGGATTCGGCCCCGCTCGGAGGAGCGCGAGTTCGTCCGTCTCACTCCTGCGCACGGCGTGAGATCGGCGTGATCTCGCGCTCCAGGACCCTAGGAAGCCGCCGATGCGTTCGTGCCGCGATCGGGGGCGCCGGAGAACCGTGGTGAAGAAGAGACTGACGCTGAAACGGCAGCGGATCCGTCTGCTGTCCGGCAACGAAGGACGGCAGGTCGTGGGTGGTCTGCCCCGGGATTGGACCGAGTACCTGCCGAACCAGGCGTGGTGCACCGTTATCCAGCCGTCGAACCCGTGCATCGGCGACCCGACCGATTCCGTGACCCTCTTGGCGGGCTGCGGATCGTGCGACGCCGGCTGTACGAATTCCTGTACGGGGTGAGGCTGTGCGGAGGTGTCACGCGGCGAACGTCCTCGTGGTCAGCGGATGATGCGTGGCA
>JAGQIB010000032.1:0-5093 GCA_020431545.1 Gemmatimonadota bacterium | reverse complement strand
CCTGTCTTGAGCTCGAACGCGACCGACCCCATGGGCAGGGACCGGGGGACTCCGGCCCCGCATGGGCTCGAATGGCTCGTGCCGGGTGCAGACGATCCGGGCGAGGACTGGCGGGGCGAGGCCGCGGACTCCCTGGAACGGATACTGGAGTCGTTCTCCGGGGAATCGGCCGAGGCCGCGAGCGTTGCGCTCGCGGGTGGTGGCGCCGGACTCGCGGTCATGCTCGCGTGGATCGGCGCGACGTTCGACCGGGACGAGCTCCTGCTGAGAGCGGAGACCGAGTGGAACCGAACGCTGCATCGGCTCGCCTCCGGTGTTGCCTGGCCGGGCCTGTTCAGCGGGACGGCAGGAATCGGGTGGGCCGCCGCTCAACTCGATCGCGATCTCTTCGGCGATCACTCGGAAGACGTCTACGAGGAGCTCGATCGCGCGTTGCTGGACTATCTCTCCCGTACGACGGCGCCGCCGGTCGAGCTGATCGCGGGTATCGCCGGGATCGGTGTGTACGCGCTGGCGCGACCCTCCGCGCCGGGGTCCGATCGTCTGCTGCGGGAGGTGCTTTGCCGACTCGAGGGGCGGATCGAGCAGAGGCCTGGGGGAACGACGTGGCGGAAGCTCCCCGAACACCTGGTGGAGGAGGAGCGAGCGTTCGCCCCCGCGGGTTTCTTCAATCTCGGCTTGTCGCACGGCGTCCCGGGGGTCCTGTTGTTCCTGGCGGGCCTCGTGAATCGGGGCGTGGAGGCAGAGCGCGCCGGGAGTCTGCTCGAACGGTCCGTTCCGTGGTTGCTCGCCCAGGCCGACGACAGCGCTCCGGTCCGATACGCGAAGTGCGTGACTCTCGACGGGATCCGTCGCCCTTCGTTGCCCGTCGCGTGGTGCTACGGGGATCTCGGCGTCTCCGTGGCGCTGCTCGTCGCCGGGCGCGCGGTGCGGCGCCCGGATTGGGAGGCCCACGCGGTGGATCTCGCGCGACGTTGCGCGGCGGTCCCCACCGCAAAGGCCGAGATCAAGGATCACGGACTCTGCCACGGTGCGGCCGGGGCCGCGCACCTGCTGCGTCGACTCGGGGATGCGACGGGCGACGAGACGCTCCGGCTGGCGGGCGAGCGCTGGATGCGGGTGCTGCTCGCGACGCGCCGGGCAGATCTTCCGAAGTTCGACGGCTACTTTCGGATCCGTGGCGATGAAACCCCGGACGGCATTCGCTGGTACGCGGACTCGGATCCCGGCTTGCTCATGGGCGCGGCCGGAGTGGCGCTCGTGCTCGCGTCGGCGCTGCGACCGGAGGTCCCGCCCGCGTGGGACGGGTTTCTGGGTCTGGGCGAGCTGCCTGGGGGCGTCGGGACGAGTTCCGGGAAGGGAGTGGACCGAATCACCGCACCCGGATCACCCGCTCCGACCGAGTGATCCCGGGAGCGTTCAACCGGACGAAGTAGACGCCCGCCGCCACGCGCTGCCCCCGGTCGTTCCGCCCGGACCAGCGGATCATGCGCTCACCCCGGGCGACCGGTCCGTCGAGCAGGGTCATCACTCGGCGGCCGCTCGTGTCGAAGATCTCGATCCGCGCGCGACCCGCCTCGGGGAGGAGGAACCGGAGTTCGGTGTCCATGCGGAACGGATTCGGCGTGGCGCGGAGCGAGAGGACGCCTTCGCGGCCGGTCGAGGTCGGCGAGTCGCGCGCAGGCTCGTTCGAGGGAAGTGCGGGCCAGTCGCGTGCGGAGCGGTAGGCAATGCCCGTCCACAGGAACACGTGCGCCGGGTCCGCCCGGGAGACCGCCACGGCATCGACCTGCGCCTCGCCGGTGATCGGGAGCGGCGACCAGTCGGACGTGGGAAGGGGAAGTAGAAGCAGGGCCGCGACGAGTTGCAAGGGCTACCTCGGAAGATGTCCGAGCGTAGTCGCCGCGGAGTCGCCGGGTCAAGGCGGCGTTCTTCCGATTCGACGGCCCGCGCCGCGCGACGCTGCCCGCACGAAGCGAGGACCAGCTCGCCAGCGTGGCCGCCGCGAAATCATGTGGTCGCCCGGGGGGCCGGCGAATCGGAAATGGCACCGAACGTCCGTCCACTCTCACACCCGGGCTGAGAGGCGGCCCGGGAGGAATCCGTGATTCGCTCATCCACGAGTGCAATCATCGTGGTGGGGCGAGGAGGTTCGATCATGAACAAGAAGCTCGGCTTGACGCGGCAGAGGATTCGCCTGCTCTCCACGGAGCAGGGAGACAAGGTCGTCGGCGGTCTTCCGCCGAACTGGACGGCGCAGGTGCCGAACGGCTGCACCGTCCGTCATCCGTCGGATCCGTGCATCAACGACCCGACGGCGTCCGTCACGATCCTCAACGGATGTTCGTCCTGCGACCCGGCCTGCGGCTAGTCGGTTCCTGAGGAGGCGCATCGCGGAGAGGACTCGGGTTCGGATTTCAGGCGTCGCCTCCACGTTCTCGGATCCCGTCCTCTCCGCTTCCCACAAGGACACATCAGCCGTCTCGCCGCGACTGGGGTGGACAACGTCGTCACGCTCTCCGCGCACGAAAAGGGGGCCGGTGTCTCCACCGGCCCCGGTCGTTCGTTGCCTTCCGGACGTTCATCCGACTCACGGGCCGCGCACGCGACGCCACCCGAAACAGGCACGAGGATCAGCTCGTCGGCGACGCCGTCGCGAGCTCCGCGTGCTGCATCATGTGGTGACCGATCCACGCCGCGAGCACGTCGGCCGGCATCGACGCGAGCGTGATGTCGAAGTTCTTCTTCTTGCCGTCGCGCAGCATCGTCCACTGCACCTGCGCACCCACGGTCCAGCCCTTGCGCTCGGCCTCGAGCTTGTCGTTGTTCTCCTCGGCCAGCTCGATACCGTTCATGGCGATGAGCACGTCGCCCTCGTGGATGCCGACCGCGGACGCCGGACTGTCGGCCACCACGCGCGTGACCTTCATGCCTTCGCCGGCGTCGGCCTTGTCGAGCTCCACGCCGACCCAGCCGTGCTCCTTCCAGTACTTGGTCATGGAGTTCAGGCAATCCTGGGTGGAAGCCGTGCACTTCTCGTCGGAGTCGCCCGCGCTCGCGAGGCCGGCCGCGAGGGCCACGATCGCCAGCGAGAGAATGACCTTGCGCATCTTGGTACCTCCTCGAGCGAGTCCCCGGCGCGGCCCCCCGGCCGGCTCGGCTGCCCGCTGCCCACGTCCTTCATCCTACGGCCGGGGGTCGGTAAACGTCGCTCGCGGGCGGGTAAAGAGATGTCTATGTTGTCAACGGGCCGTAAACCACCCCGGCGGCCCGGCGCCGGATCCTCCGGATTCGCGCCGACTCGCTCGGGGTCGCGGTAAGATCATAGCAAGTTCCACCCCGGGCGGTTGCGCGCCCGGTTCGCCCCGGAGGCTCGATGCCCGGCTCGTCACTCCTCGGCCGCCGCCGCACCCTCGTCCTCGGATTCCTCGCGGTCACGGCGTCGCTCGCGTTGCTGCTCGCGCTCCAGTATGTGTGGCTGCAGCGCCTTCGCGACATGACGGCACTGGCGCACCGCGCGGCGATGGACACGTTCGTGAGCTCGGTCGGCGCCGAGGTCGAGTTCTTCTATCGCTCGGCGGCCGAGCGATGCCTGCGGGTTCCCGATCGACTGTTCTCGGACACCGAGGTCGCGATCGCGAAGTACTGGAGCGAGGTCCCGCGCGACGGCATCCGTCGCCTGTTCGTGGTGGACTACTCCGGCGAGCAGTTCGGCCACTTCTTTATGTACGACGAGAACAGCCCGCACCTGCTCCCCGTGCTCACCACGGAGGAAGGCCTCGCGATCGTGGTCGCGGTCTCGCCGCTCCAGATGCTGCACGTGGGCAGTCGCCCGCAGCAGACCGCCGAGCTTTCCGTCACCGAGCGCGACCTCGATCACCGGATTCTCGTGCAGCCCGTCCTCGGTCCCGATCGACGCGTCGTCGGCGCGGCGGGCATGGTGCTGGACGAGGACTGGTTCCGGAACGTGCTCCTGCCGGACGTGATCCGTCGCAAGCTCCAGGAGCACTTCCCCGAGCGTGCAAGCGGCGACGTGGTGGTCATGGTGCGCGACGGGCAGGGCGACCTCGTGTTCGCCACCGGCGACATCCCGGATCACCGGGGCGCCGGAGACATGGAGCCCACGCACGCCGCGTTTCCGCTCGTGTTCCGCGAGTGGACGGTGTCGCTCGCCGCGCCCGACGTGGGACCGGAGCGCTGGGCCCGCGCCGGCTTCGCATTCAACATGACGCTTTCGATCGCGCTCGCGGCCGCGCTGCTCGGCGGCATCGTCCTCACGATGCGGGCGGCGAACCGGGCCATGCAGCTCTCCGACCTGAAGTCCGAGTTCGTGTCGAACGTGTCGCACGAGCTCCGGACTCCGCTCGCCTCGATTCGCACGTTCTCCGAGCTGCTGCGTCTCGGGCGGGCGTCGTCGCCGGAGAAGGTGCGCGAGTACGGCGAGCACATCGAGTCCGAGAGTCGACGTCTCTCGCAGCTCGTCGACAACATCCTCGATTTCTCGCGCATCGAGTCCGGCCGCAAGGAGTACCGCTTCGTGGAGGGCCAGCTCGAGGACGTGGTGGACTCGGTGGTGGAGTCGTTCGAGCTCCGCAGCGCCGGCAGGGACTTCACGTTCGAGCGGCACGGCCCGGACACGCCGCTCCCCCTGATCGAGATGGACGAGGCGGCGATCGGCCAGGTCGTGTACAACCTCGTGGACAACGCGATCAAGTACTCGGGCGATTCGCGGCGGATCCGCGTGGACGTCGGGCGCGACGAAGGGTCGGCCTACTGCACCGTGCGCGACTGGGGAGTCGGCATTCCCCAGAAAGAGCAGAAGCACGTGTTCGAGCGCTTCCATCGGGTGGGGTCGGCGCTCGTACACGACGTGAAGGGCAGCGGCCTCGGCCTCGCGATCGTGCAGCACGTGATGCGTGCGCACGGCGGCACCGTGGACGTGGACAGCGAACCCGGAGACGGGACCCTCATCACCGTGCGCCTGCCGATCCAGCCCGGCCGGCGTCCCGGCGCGAACGGCGCCGACCGCCAGGAGTAGGAGGGAGTCTGATGGCGCGACTCTTGATCGTGGAAGACGACGACTCGATGGCGGT
>JAGQIB010000632.1 GCA_020431545.1 Gemmatimonadota bacterium | reverse complement strand
TGATCCTGAACGGCATCATCCTCAACACCCGACCCGCGAAGTCCGCGAAGCTGTACGAGCGCGTGTGGACTCCCGAGGGATCC
Source organism: Gemmatimonadota bacterium (assembly GCA_020431545.1). Classification (GTDB taxonomy): domain Bacteria; phylum ARS69; class ARS69; order ARS69; family ARS69; genus JAGQIB01. Next base: position 4,221 of record JAGQIB010000632.1, on the reverse strand, counting down.
CCGCTGCTGTTCATCTCGCGACGTCAGGCCGCAGCTCTCCAGGCGAGGCTGAGGGAACGGATCGGGGAGCCGGTCCACGTTTCGGTGGGGATGCGCTACGGGAACCCCTCGATCGAGGCCGGACTCGAGGAGCTCCGGGCGAAGAAGTGCCGACGCATTCTCGTGCTCCCGGCGTATCCGCAGTACTCGGCCGTGACCACGGGATCCACGTTCGACGCGGTGGCCGACGTGCTGCGCCGCTGGCGCTGGGTACCGGGCCTGCGCCTCGTGCAGCACTACCACGATCATCCGGGGTACGTGCGTGCGCTCGCGAACAGCATCCGTCGGACCTGGCAGGACGGCGGTCCGCCGGAGAAGCTGCTGTTCTCTTTCCACGGAATGCCGGTCCGCTACCTGCACGACGGCGACCCGTATCATTGCGAGTGTCACAAGACCGCGCGTCTCGTGGCGGAGGAGCTCGAACTCCCGGACGATCGCTGGTTCGTTTCCTTCCAGTCACTGTTCGGCAAGGAAGAGTGGCTTCGTCCCTACACCGACGAGACGCTGGAGGGATGGGGCAAGAACGGACTCGGCAGCGTCGACGTCCTCTGCCCCGGATTCTCGGCCGACTGTCTGGAGACGATCGACGAGATCGGGCGCGAGAACCGGCACGTGTTCGCCGAGGCGGGGGGCGGGAGGTACCGCTTCATCCCGTGTCTGAACGACGACGCCGAGCACGTGGATGCCCTGGCCGACGTCGCGGCGCGCGAGCTCGCGGGCTGGACCACTCCGAAGAACGAGTGGGACGGCGCCGCGGCCGGGAGCGCCGCGGAGGCGACCCGGGCGCGGGCGCACGCGTTCGAGGGCACGCAATCCCCTCGTCGCTGAGGAGCCGAGATGTTCGCCATCGTGTGGCTTTCCCTCACGCTCGCGGTGGGTGCCGACTCCACGGCATCCCCCGCGGACTCGGCCGCGGCGCCGGAGCCCCACCCGTGGCCGGGAAGCTCCTTGCACGTCTCGCCGCTGACGTTCGTGGACCGCGCGGCCACTCCCGGATCGTTGCGCTTCACGCTCTACGCCTCCCCCCCGGGCCGCCCGTCACTCGAGGTCGCCGGAGGCGCCTACGAGAAGATCGAAGTGTCGCGACTCCGTACGACGCTGCGCGGCGCGAGCGCCGGCCTGACCTCGGCCGCGTTTCTCGGCGCCGTGAGCACGACGTACGGGTTGTGGGACGACCGGACGAACTGGTGGCTCGCCGGGGGCGCCGCCGCTCTCGGGGCCCTCTGGGGCGGGACGCGCGGATACGAGAATCCGGGCTTCCGCACGGAGATTCGCTGGGAAGAGGAGTGAGTTCGCGGACCGGCTCCCGCTAGGACTGCGGCGCCGCCAGGTCGAGATCGTGCCAGCACCCTTCCGGAAGGTCGCCCTCCGTCACGCGCTTCATCCGGTAGAACGTTCCTCGCGTGCGCGCCGTCTCGTCCAGCTCGGGATTGAAGAACTCCCAGACGATGTCACCGCTCCGGGTGATCTCGAACGCGCGCCCCCGCTCGGACTCCGAGACGAACACGTTGCCGTTCGGGAGCGGCTGAACACTGCCCATCGTGCGCGAGAAGAAGTCGTCCGGGGAATCGCCCCGGTACTCCCACGAGATGTCGCGCGCCCCGGGATCCACTTCCACGATCCGCGACCATCCCCGGTGCGCGCCGTTGTCGAACACGAGCACCGTTCCGCGCGACGTCAGCGCGGGCTGGTGCGGCCAGTCCAGCTCGCCCGGCCCGAACGTCCACTCGATCGTCTCGCTCTCGGGGTCGAGTACGGCCACGAGGTCGAGATTCCGGGCCGCGAAGAGGATCCGACCCGCTCCGAACGGACCGGGGTTTCCCGCGGGAACGAGCGCGAGCGTGTTGGCGTGAGTGGGATCGAGGAACTTCACGTTCTCGTCGCGCGGGTCCCGGTCCTCGACCCGGCCGGCGAGCTCCTCGAGATCGAAACGGTCGGAAAGCAGGTCGGTGAGGGGGATCTCGCGCACGATCTCGCCGTCGGCGTCGAGCTCCACGATCCAGTCCTTGGCGAGGCTCATCCACTCGGAGCCGACGTGGATCAGGCTGCGGCGAACGTCGAGCACCCAGAGGTGGCCGTTCGCGTCGACGTCGCCGTCGTGGTGCGCGAGCATCGGTCGCCGCCATCGCACTTCCGAGTTCCAGTCCAGTCGGATCAACTCGTCCGGGTCCTGGTGGAAGACGAGGAGGTCTCCATCGGGCAGCAGCTCGAGGTGTCCCCACTCGCCCTCGGCGGACTCGAGACTCCACTCGTGCACCGTCCGCCCCTCGGCGTCCATGAGCACCGCCGACGTCTTCGCGAGCGAGTTCCACAGGTTCACCCCGGGCTGGACCCGGGCGGGGTCGTGTCGCACCACGCCCCGTTTCTGCAGATCGTCCTCCCGAACGTCGTTCGTGGAGACGTAGCCGAGGGCGTCGAGGCGGGCGCGCTTCGCCGGGCTCGGTCGCGACGGTGCTTCGGATCTCGGCTCGTTCTCGCTTCGACATCCGGCGGCGAGCAGACCGATCGCGAGAACGACGAAGGTCAGCGAGCGATTCGTCGTTCGCAGCGCGTCCATCAGTCGAGCCGGAGCTCGAAGCGGAAGCGACGTCCCGGCTGGGGCAGGCCCGCCTGGTCGTAGTGCGCTTCGTCCGCGAGGTTGTCCACGGCGATGCGGGCATCCCAGCGGGTGAACGGTCCCACCGCCACCGGTGCGTTTCCGGTGCGGCGAACCCACACGTTCACGAGGGCCGCGGCGGCGAGCTCCGTGTCGTCTCCCGTCGCGAGATCGATCGCGAACTGCCGGCCGATGTACTCCACGCCGCCGCCGACGTCCATCCGCGCCCCGAGCGGGAAGCGGGCGCGAAGTCCTGCCGTGAGTTCCGGGAGGTTCTCCGGCTCGTTCGTCTCGTCGGTCGATCCGTCGACGAGGCGGACGTCCTGCGCGACGAGATGCGCCGAGACCGAGGCGCGGCCGAGGCTCGTGGTGGAGACGAGCTCGAGCCCGGCCGTGCGGAGCCGATCCCGGTTCACGCGCTGGAACTTCCGCTCGGGCAGGGACATGCGCACCACGACGTCGTCGGAGCGGTGGTGGAATCCGACGGCCTGCAGCTCCGTGCGACCGACGACGTGAGTGACGCCGCCCTCGAGCGAGACGATCTTCTCGGGCTTCAGGTCGGGGTTCGGTACGAATCGATTCAGCGCACCGGAGTAGAGCTCCCGCAGCGCCGGGAACCGTCCGCGGCGGCTGAGCGAGGCGTGCACCGAGGTCCGCGCGTCCGACGTCACGGCGCCCGTGAATCCGACGCGGCCGCCCCACTCCGAAGTCGGATCCTGCGGAGTCTTGCCACCCGCCTCCCGTGTGTCCGCGACGTCCCACGCGCCGCCCACACTCCACTGCAGGCGCGAGAACGGACCGACCGCGTGCGGGGCGCGCCACGTCGCCTCGAGGCCGCCGCTCCAGAGGTGCTGGCGGTACTCGAACTCCCCGTCGGGAACGAGTTCGTCGTGGCGGATCTCCGCGAACGTGAAAGCGCTCCGCAGATCCGTCTGGCGGCCGAGCGTCTGATCCGCAAGGACGCGGGCGGTGACGGTGCGGTCCTTTCCGTTCTCGAACTCCGTGATCTCGTCGTACGCCGCCGACGAGTACGAGTCGATGTCCGTCCGTCCGAGATCCAGCCCGACGCTCGCCTCGACGTCCCCGTGGCCGCCGAACGGGGAGGGGCGATCGCCGGTGCCGGCGGAGACCACCGCGAGCGTGCGGTGCACCCGCGGGTAGCGCCAGAAGCGAACGTCCGCGTCGTCGGCGCCGAGCTCGGCGGCGATCCCGCGCTCGGCGCGGAACGTCGCGCCGGAGAACGACGCCCAGCGGCCGTCGTTCGCGCGGTACCGGATCGCCGCGAAGCCGTCGACGTCCTGGGCGTCCGTGTTCAGGCGGAGGCCTTCGTCGCCGCCGGGACGCTCCGTGATTCCGTGCGCGAGCGGGTCGCCCGGCGTGTCGCGGAACCCGGCGCCGGCCCGCACGAGCCATTGCCCGCCCTCGGTCCGGTACGGGCGCGTCGTCGTCAGCGTGGTGCCGAACGATCCGAGGTGATTCGCGCCGAACGTGAGCCGGGTGGCGGGAACGGGCGGCTGGGAGAGATCGCGCCCCACGCGTGCCTCCACGACGCCGGCGATCACGTTCGGACCGAACAGCATGGAGGA
>JAGQIB010000631.1 GCA_020431545.1 Gemmatimonadota bacterium | reverse complement strand
CTGCGGGTGCCGATCGCGTTGCACGGGCCCGGCGCGGAGGCGTCGATCCGGCTCGATCCGGTTGCGAGCGCGAGCATCCCCGCGACGTTGCTCGCGCACGCCGGGATCGACGCTTCGGCGCTGCCGGATGCCGCGCCGCCGCTCGCGGATTCCGACGGCTCGGCGATCCTCGGCGAGACGCTGTATCCCTGGTTCAATCACGGGTGGCGCGGCAGTCGCGTCGTCGAGGTCGATGGCTGGCGCCTCGTGGAGAACGCGGATCTCCGTCTGTTCGAGCCCGCCGGGGATCCGGCGGAGCTCCACGATCTCGCGGCCGCGCGGCCGGACCTTGTCCGCGCGCTGCGGGAGCGCCTCGAGGACGAGTGGGAGCGCGAGCGCGATCGTGCGTGGCCCGCCGAGGAACGCGCGCTCTCCCCGGACGAGATCGATGCGCTCCAGGCGCTCGGGTACGCCGGCGGCGGAGCCGCGTCGGCCGAGCCGGACGACGGATTCCGGTCCGGTCCGAACGCGTGGGATCGCGTGCGGGATCAGGATCGCACGAATGCCGCGATCACTCGGCTCGACGCCGGCGATCTTCCGGTGGCGACGGCCGCGTTCGAGGAGCTCGTCCGCGACGATCCGGGCAATCGAATGGCCTGGCAGTACCTCGGGAGCGCGCGGCTGCGCGGCGGGGATGCGGATGGTGCGTCTCGCGCGCTGGAGCGTGCGCTCTCGCTCGGGCCGAACCCGGACACTGTGTGGTTCGAGCTCGCCGACGCCGAGATCGCGCGGCAACGTCCGGCCGCGGCGGAGGAGGCGCTGCGCGGCGCCCTCGGCGCGAATCCGTCCTCGGTAGTCGCGCGCGTCCGGCTCGCGACGTTGCTCGCGGAGCGCGGAGAGGTGGAGGCCGCGCTCGCACTCGCGCGTGAAGCGATCGAGATCCGGCCGCGGGCTGTGGGGCCGCAGGCGCTCGCGGCCGGACTGTGTCGTCGACTCGGCCGGCTGGACGAGGCGCGAGGATACTGGCGTCGCATCGTGGAGCTCGAGCCGGACGGCGCGGCGGCGCGATCGGCCCGGGCCGAGCTGGAGACGAATCCGTGACCCCCCGGCCGGACCGGGGAAGGAGAACGCCATGAACACGACGGGCCGTCTCGTCGAGATCGTGACGACGGTATCCACCGAACAGGACGCCGCGCTGCTCGCCCGTTCGCTCGTGGAGGATCGCCTCGTGGCGTGTGCGAGCTTCCGGAGGATCCGTTCGATCTACCGCTGGGCCGGCGAGCTCGCCGACGAGTCCGAGGTCGAAGTCGTGTTCAAGACGCTCGACACGCTCGCGGAGGCGGTCGAGACGCGACTGCGAGAATCCCACCCGTACGACACGCCGGCCATCCTTCGCCTCGCGGTGGAGGCGAACGAGCCGTATCTCGCGTGGGCGCGCCGCGGGCTCGACGCGCCGCCGACCGCATGAAGCTCTCCGCGCCGCCGCCGATACCGTTCGACGAGGCGAAGCGTCTCGTGCGCGCGGAGGTCGCCCCGCTCGCGATCGAGCGCGTGCCGCTCGGCGACGCCTGGGGCCGCGTGCTCGCGGCTCCCGTCATCGCGCGCGATCCCGTACCGCCGTTCGCGGGATCGATGGTCGACGGCTTTGCCGTGCGCGCGGCGGACGTCGCGGCGGCGAGCGCCGAGCATCCGGTTCCGCTCGTCTGCCGTCTCACGATCGCCGCGGGGGAGGATAGCGCGGCGGGCCCGGGCCCCGGGGAGGCGATCCGGATCATGACCGGAGCGCCCGCACCCCGGGACGCGGACGCGATCGTGATGCTCGAGGACACGGAGTGGGACGCGGATCGGGTGCTCGTGCGTCGGGCGGTGCCCGTCGGCGCGCATCTGCGGCGCGTGGGCGAGGACGTCGAGCGGGGCGCCACCGTGCTCGCGCCGGGGCGCGCACTCCGGCCGGCCGACGTCGGCGCCTGCGCGGCGGCCGGCTTCGCCACCGTCGACGTTCACGCGCGGCCGCGCGTCGCGATTCTCGTCACGGGGGACGAGCTGCTGCCCCCCGCCGCACCGCTCACGCCCGGCAAGATCCGGAGCAGCAACGACTGGACGCTCGCGGCCCAGGTCCGGGAAGCCGGCGCCTTGCCGGAAGTCCTCGGTGTGGGAGCGGACTCCGAAGCGGACCTCGAGTCCGCGCTCGAACGCGCGCGGGACGTCGACGTGCTCGTGACGTCCGGCGGCGTCTCGGTCGGGGATCGGGATCTCGTGCGCGCGGTACTCGCGGCGACCGGGTTCGAGGAGCGCTTCTGGCGAGTGGCGTCGAGCCCGGGCAAGCCCCTGCTGTTCGGGCGCCGCGGCCGGACGCTCGTCTTCGGGTTGCCGGGAAATCCCGTCTCCTCGGCGGTCGCGTTCGAGAACTTCGTGCGGCCGACGCTCCGGGCGCAGCAGGGAGATCTCCAGCCCGAGCGGCCCGTGCTGCGCGCGCGAGTCGAGGCGGAGATCACCGGACCCGTCGACCGGCGTCACTTCGCGCGGGTGGCGGTCCGGTTCGATGGCGCGGGACCGGTGGTGCGCGAGGTCGGGCCGCGGGGGTCCGGGAACCTCACGTCGCTCGTCCATGCGGACGGCCTCGCGATCCTGCCGGAAGGCGTCGGCCGGGTCGGGGCCGCGGATGCCGTGGACGTGATGTGGCTCGCGGGAGGTCGGTAGCAGGCGGGGCCACCCCAAACGTGCTTCACGGGCCTCGCGAACCCTTCCCAGAAACCGCCACAGGGCGGACCGGGAATCGTGAACGAACACCGAGTGGGCAGCGCCCGCCTGACCACGACTGTAGCAAACCCTTCCCCTCGGTGTCGAGACCTCCGGTCGCGTAACTGGTTTCGCCCCAATGGTTTCAGGGGTTGCTGGCTTCGTTGGATCGTGGCCGATCCTCGTGCGGCTTCGTCAGCCGTGGCGTCGCTTTGCCGATCGTCGGGCCAGGAATGCGACGAGAAGGAGGAGGGCCGCAGCTCCGATCGCGATCGGGGCCGCCCGTCCGCGGCCTCGCCCGTCCGCCGGCCGGTCGGTTGCGGGCCGGTCGGTCGCCGGCCGGTCGGTCGCGGTTCCGGCGTCGTCACCCGGCCCCGCTTCCGGGGCGAGCCCGACCCCGAAGTGGCACCAGCCCTTGGTGTCGGTCGGCGGATTCCAGAGGCGCTCCTCCGGGTAGTCGAGCGCCTCGCCGACGCTCGGAGCCGTCGGGGGAAACGCTCGCGCGATCCCCAGTCCGTCGAGCGCCGTCATCCGGATCTCCTTCCAGCCTCCGATCCCCTCGTGGTTCGTGTCGTTCCACACGAGAAAGTTGCGGGGGAGGAGTTCGCCTTCCGCGAGCGATGCCCGCAGGTCCCACGCGATCCGGACGGTCGAGAGGCCGCTCTCGCCCGGAGGAAAGGACACTGCGGACCACACGGAGTGGAGCTCGCGAGGCTTGCCGTTCACTTCCAGTCGCAGTCCCCGCAGGATCTCCGCGGTCTTCGCGTCGAGGTACGCTGCACGCTCCTCGGGTACGACCCGATCGTCACCGTTCGGATCCACGCGCAGGAGCTCGGGTTCGGCGGGGATCTCGGCGTAGTCGAGGAGGTACTTCACGCGAACTTCGGCCGGGGAGATCTCCAGACCGGCGTAGTGACTGATCGAGACGTTCCCCATGGGGTGAGCGAGTGCGGCACCGATCCCGACCGCCAGGCCGCCCAGAGCGCCGAACGTCGCGAACGGGATCCTCACGGATTCCCGCCGTGGCGGCGGGCCGCGTCGCGCATCGCCCGCCAGGCGGCCTCGGGGTCGCCGCACGCGAGCCACGACATGCCGGCCGTGCCGCGATAGCTCCAGTACGCGATCCGCTCCGCGCCGCACTCGATCGCGACGTCGGTGGCCGCCGTGAGGTCGGACTCGCGGCCGGCGGGAAGGCGGATCCCCTGCAGCCAGACTTCCATCTCGAGCCGTCGCTCCGTGCACACCCGCCGGAGCGTCTCGGCGTGCGGGCGAACGAACTCGGCCGGCACCACCGGTCGATCCATCCAGTAGGGATCGGTAGCCAGCCGCGAGAGTCCGGGTAGCGAGGCGAACGTCTCCCACTCGTCGGAGCCGGCGCGGGCGAACTCGCCGCGCGGCAAGAGACAGAGGGAGTGGCGGACCGCGTCGCCGGCCTCGAGGATCGCTCGCTCGAGAACGTCGCGCAGGCAATCGTTGCGGAAAGTGGTCAACTCCGACGCACCTTCCGCGGGCAAAGCGGCCTCCCCGGTGCGCTCCCGCCATCGCTCGGCGCAGTGGACGCACCGGCAGCAGGGCGCCGAGGGCCCCGAGCGGAGCGCACCCAGGTACCAGTGCGGCTCGTCCCAGAACAGAATGTCCGGTCCGAACGAGACCGCGGTCCGGGTCCAGCGCGAGAGCAGCTCGCGGGTCGCCGGTGCGCAGGGACAAGCCGCGGGGACAGGCTGACCCGCCGCGTCGATCTGCCGTGCCTCCGGGTGGGTGAGCGCGATCTCCGGATAGGCCTCGCCGCCGAACAGTCCGGCGACGCCCCACGGATCGAGCGACGCCTCGAGCCCGCGCTTCCGTGTTTCCTCCACGAGCCGGGCCACGTCCGCTTCGTGGTAGCGGAGATCGTGCTCCGAGAACGTGTGGGTGACCGCGTGAAACCCGGCCTCGGCGATCTCGTCGAGGTCGGCGCTCGCGTGTCGTGGGTCCCGGATTCCGAAGTAGCTCACTCCGAAGCGTGCCAAGGAAGCCTCTCCCGCGCCGAAGGACGCTGCAGCTTACCGCGGGGCGTCGACCTTACGGAATCGTAATGCTCCCATCCGTGCGCGGTAACGCCCCGCCCGCCGTCGCCCCGGCCCCCCGCGAAAATGCGCCAGAGAAGCCGAGAGTTCCCCGGTCTTGGCCGCCGATGAGCCCCGTCGGCCGCTGGCACGGAACTTCCATGATCCCTCGGCAGAAGGGAAAGGGGCGAATCGAGATGAGCCAAAGAAACCGAGGATTCACCACGCTGGAGCTGATGATCGTCCTGACCGTGTTCGGTCTGATGATCGCCGCGTCGTGGGGGAGCATTCAGGGAATCATCGATCAGCAGCGCCTGAACGGCGCGACGAACCAGCTGGCGACCCACCTGCGGCTCGCTCGCGAGAAGGCCGTCGCCGAGGGCAACAACTACATCGTGACCTTCCGGATCGCCCAGAACCAGTACCAGGTCTGGGACGACGAAGGCAGCGACTCGATGATGGGGCCCGATGACTCCCGCACGAACTTCGACATGCCGGATCGCACCGTTCTCCAGAACGCGGCGTTTTTCGGCGCGAACCGCGTGATCTTCCGCCCCGACGGAACGTGCAACGCCTCCGGTTCGGTGCAGATCACGAACCAGGAGAACACGCGCGAGGTCGACGTACTCGCGTCCACCGGCAAGATCACCGTCACCACCCCGTGAGGTCCACGATGAACCGAGAACTTGCGATGACGACGCCCCAGGGGGGCACGGCGCGGGCGAATCGCCTCGAGCGTGGCTTCTCGCTCATCGAGCTGATGATCGCGATCACCATCCTGGGAGTCGGCATCCTGTCGCTCGCCGGGCTGTTCCCGATCGCGATGCAGAAGGTCAGCCGCGGCGACCTCGAGTCCCGTGCGACGTTCCACGCCCAGGCGAAGATCGAGGAGATCAAGCGCATGTCGTGGAACAGCCTGACGCCAGCCGTCGGGGGCACGGACAACATGGAGACGATGTTCAACCGGACCTGGACCGTCCAGCAGGACGTTCCCGTCGTGGGCATGAAGCAGGTCGACGTCGTCGTCACCTGGAACGACAACCGCGGCGTCCGCACCGTCTCTCTCTCGTCCTTCCTTTCCGACTCCGGAATGTGAGAAAGGAGTCCACACCATGAACCGCAATCTCCGATCCGGAATCGGGACGGACCAGCGAGGCTTCACGCTCGTCGAATCGCTGATCTCGGTCGTCATCGTGGCGCTCCTGTCCTTCGGGCTGTTCCGGATCTTCACGACGACGAACAACACCTACAATCGCGGCACGGAGAACATCGACGGCCAGCAGAACGCCCGCGCGGCGTTGAACTGGATCGCGAAGGAGCTCCGCGGCGCCAAGGGATTCAACGCGATCGCCTCGGATCGGGTGTCGTTCCTCTCGGACGCGAACACCACGAATCAGATCCGGTCGTTCTTCCTGGACACGACCGACCAGGACGGCGACGGGGACACCTCCGAGCTCCTGCTCGTCCGGTCTCCGCTGGACGACGGAACGCCCGGCGTCGCGATCGACGAGATCGCCGTCGGCGTGGACTCGCTCGGCTTCGTGTACCGTGGCTCGGGCGGAACCGTGGTGGCCTCGCGGGCGGCTGTCCAGGAGGTGGAGATCGTCCTCTTCGCGACGGGTACCGGCATGCGGGAGCAGGCCGGCGGCGCGGATCACGACGCCCGGCAGGTGGGCATGTCGACGCGCGTTCGCTGCCGCAACCTCGGCAAGAGCGTCCCGACCGGCGGCGACGTGACGCCGCCCGACCCGCCGACCGGTCTGAACGCGACGATGGCCTGCGGCACGGCGACGCTGTCCTGGGCCGCGAACAGCGAGACGGACCTCGCCGGCTACTACCTCTACTACAGTCAGGGATCGAGCGGCTCGCCGTACGACGGCACCGACGCCATGCAGGGCGCCTCGCCGATCTTCGTGGGCAACTCGACGTCCTACACGCTGACCGGTCTGGACATGGGCCAGACCTACTACTTCAACCTGCAGGCCCTGGACTCGGCGGACAACGCGTCCGGCTACGCCACCGAGGTCTCGGGCATGCCGGCCGACGCCTCGCCGCCGTCGACTCCCGCGAACCTCACGGGGCGTGTGGTCGGCAACGACGAGATCCAGCTGTCCTGGTCCGCGTCCGGCGGCTGGGACGTGGCGCAGTACGTCGTGCAGTGGCATGACGACGTCGATCCGTCGCTCGTCCACTCCGACTCCACGTCGGCGACCTCGATCGTTCTCTCCGGACTCAACGAGAACGCGATCCACACGTGCTCGGTGAGCGCGATCGACGGCTGCGGCAATCAGAGCCCGTACTCGAGCGAGATCACGATCACGATGGTCCCGTGCGACCAGGACGTCACGTTCCCCGAGGTGCCGTCCGACGTGGTGGCCACTCCGGGCGACGAGTTCGTGCGCCTCTCGTGGACCCCGGTGCCCGACACCGACGTGGTGGGTTACCAGGTGTTCTTTCGCGAGGCCGGGGGAGGCGGCGGTTCGACGCTTCTCGTCGGCAACGTCTCGGACTACTCCGTTTACGGTCTGGATAACGGTCAAGAGTACGAGTTCCAGGTAGCGGCGCTCGACGGCTGCGGTCACCTCGGTGGCTACACGGCGCTCGAGCCGGCGACTCCGCAGTACTGCGGGGACAACACGACGCCGCCCACCACGCCGATCAACGTGACGGCCTGGGACATCGGACTGGGCGACACGATCAAGATCTCGTGGGCGGCGGCGAGCGAGTCCGACGTTCTCGGGTACCGCGTCCACTACGGCACGGACTCCGGCAACTACACGGATGTCATCGACGCCGGCGACGTGGTGTTCCTGACCGTGGGCGGCCTGCTGGCCGGCGACGACTACTTCTTCGTCGTCACCGCGTACGACGTCTGCGGCAACGAGAGCTCGCGCTCGGCGGAAGCCAGCGCCACGCCGACCTGGGGCTGCGCCTGTCCGCCGGTCGTCTCGACCGAGACACCGTCGAACTACGACATCCTCGAGGGGACGGTCCCGTGGACGGTCTCGGCGGCGCC
>JAGQIB010000630.1 GCA_020431545.1 Gemmatimonadota bacterium | reverse complement strand
CCCCTGTCCTCTCGAGAGGACATGAATCCCGGACTGGTCGAGTCGCTCGAGTGCCACGAGACGGCCAAAGTCGTTGTCATAAAAACACTTGCAGTTTCTCGCCAGGACTGGCGCGTTCCGGCACTGCCCTTGCTTGAATTCCCCGGCAACTGAGGGGTGGCCCTCCGGACCGGTGCTCGGAGGTGTGTTCCGGTTCGACACGAGGATTCACCCCTCGACTTTCGAGAGCGCGGCGTCCGCCGCACAGGGTCTAGGAGGCGGGGTACTGGCCACCTCGCCTCCTTTCTTTTTGCCCGGTGGTTCGGAAATTGTGTTTCGGGTCCGATCGCCCGATCGGATGTCCACCGCCGCTCCGATCCTCGCAAGAGCGGTGCTCTCGGTAGCCGGAACGGTGCCTGCAGAACGTCGATTCGGCGCAGACACATTTTCCGCACCACGAGAGATTCGTTTTACGTGGCGTTGCGGATCGGCCTCCTCGTGGGCAAAGTGGGTTCGTGCCCAGCTCCCGGAGGCTCCCGTGAACACGCTTTCCCGCCTGCACACGATTCCGCCCCCGACCGGGACCGACGGATCCCGTCGGGCTCAGGTAGTGCGCGTGGTCGTCACGAACCCGGCGGGCGCCGACACCCCGCGGCTCGTGCTGGCGCCGGGGGATCGGCTCCTCGTGGAGAACCGCACGACCGGGCCGTTGCAGGTCGTGCCGGTGGACTTCTTCGGGACCGCGTTCGATCGCGTCGTGCTCGAGCCCGGGGAGACCACGGCTCCGCTCGGCGTCACGGGTCTGTGGTTCCAGGTCGAGCTGCGGGCCCCCGGGCCGCGCGTGTTTCCGCTCGACGTCTACCTCGCCGCGAACGCGATCCGCTAGCCGCGCATCCGGAAACGGCAAACCGACGCAGCACCCCCGCAAGAAAACGCCCCGGGTCCGAGGACCCGGGGCGTTCTGGACTCTTGAGGAGTCTTCGAGCCGCGCCCCTCGACGGCGCGATCTCGTCGACGTCCTACGCGCGAGCCGGGGCGGGCGAGTTCCCCTTCACTTCACGGACCATCTCGCGGGGCATCTCGCTCGCTTGCTGCCGCAGCGCCTGCCACATGTCGGAAAAGCTCGTATGAATTCGACGCTGACGGAGGACCTGCTTCCGAACCGAAGTACCCTGGACGAAGGGTCTCCTTCTCATGGGCTTGGTCTTCCTTCTTGTCTCCCCCGGAACGACGACTTCCGGCGGGGGGACCTTCCACCGGGAGCCGAGCGATTTCGACGGATGTCCGGAGCTCTTTCCCCTCCGAACGAGGCGCACGCTAAGGTATCGTGAGTGGCTCGTCAAGGATTCCGCTCTACCAGATGTGGTAGCGCGAGTGCTTTCCCGCCGCAGGATGTGGTCGTGTCCGAGAAACGAACGTTCGCTCCGGTCGCATCGGCGGCGCTCGCCGCCTTCGCGGTGATCGCGGTCGCGACGCTCGGACGCGATCCGGACCCGGGGCCGCCGGGATTCCGGCTCGACGACGCCTGGATCCACCTCGTCTACGGGCGCGGACTCCTCCGGAACGGCTACCTCGCCTACAACGACGGCGTCGCGGCCACGGGATGCACGGCTCCGTTGTGGGCGGCCGCGCTCGCCGCCGTGCACGCGATCGCGGGCGACTCGATCGACCGCGTGGTGCGCGGGGTCTGGATTCTCGGAGGCGCGTTTCACGTCGCGACCGCGTTTCTCGCGGCCGGGCTCGCCGGCTCGCTGCTCGGGCCGCGCGCGCGGACCGCTCCGTCGACGTCGATCGCCGCCCTGCTCGCCGGCGGGCTCGTCGCCCTCGCCACGCCGCTCGCCGCGGCCGCCGTGTCCGGCATGGAGGTTCCGCTCACGAGCGCCCTGCTGCTCGCGATGACGTGGGCGGCCTGGGCCGGTCGGCCGCTCGCCACCGGCCTGCTGATCGCGGCGGCCGGTCTCACGCGTCCCGAGTGCGCGGCGTCCGGCCTCGTCGCGCTCGTGCTGCTCCATCGCCGCACTCTCGCCGCCGCGCAGTCCCGCGCGTGGCTCCGTGCGGCCGGACCGCCGATCGCAGCCGCCCTCGGGCTCGTGCTCTGGGATCTCTTCGCGAGCGGTCGTCCGCTCCCCGCGACGTTCTACGCGAAGAGCGCGGTCTCCCTCGGAGCGCTGCCGGGTCGGATCGGCGTGTTCCTGCTCGATCTGCTGCCGCGCGTCCCTCCGTTCGCGGGAGGCATCGGCGCACTGTTCCTGCTCGGACTCGTGCCGGGTGTCGCCCGTCCGGGCTCCCCCGCGCGCGCGGGCGTCTGGCCGCTCGCGATCGGAGGCGCGTTCCTTCTCGCGAATCTCGCGATCCTGGACCCCGCCGACCCCGACGCGTTCTACCATCAGCGCTACGTGTGGCCCGCCTTGCCCGCCCTGCTCGTGGCGACGGCGATCGGAGCCGCGTCGCTCGGCGAGCGTCTGCGGCGCGCGCCGTTCGCACCCGCCGCGATTCTCGCGCTGCTCGCGATCGTCGGGGCGGCGCGCGTCACGGGGCCCGAGAGCCGCCACCTGCATCAGGACGTCCGCAACATCAACGAGGTGCAGCGCGCGCTCGGCGAGCGACTCGCGCGGGCGTCGGGCGGCGCGTGGCGCGTGGCCGCATCCGACGCCGGCGCGATCCGCTACTTCTCCGACTGCGAGACGCTCGACGTGATCGGACTGAACACGCCGGAAATGCGCGATCAGGACGAAAGGTTCGTGCGCGCTCATCCGGTGGACGCGCTCGTGCTGATGCCGGCGTGGTTCGCATCACCGGATGCGGAGCGACTCGAGATCGTGGACGAGGCGACGACGTCACCCTACACCGTGACCTCGGATCCCCGGATGGCGCGCCAGATCGTGCTCCGCGCGCGACCGGCCGAGACACCGATCGTGCGCACGCGCTTCGCCGGCTTCTCGCGCTTCGTGCTCGACTTCCGGGTGCCGGGGACGGAGATCGGCGAAGGGGACGGGGGCTAGCGCGCGGCGCGATCCATGATCGCGCGCCACGTGGGCTCGTCGAGCTCCTCGGACTCGTCGATCAGCATCACGGGAATGCCGTCGTCGATCCGGTAGCGACGCCGGGTCGCGGGGTCGGTCGACACGATCCACTCCCCGTCCACCACGACGGGGGCGCGCGAGAGCGGACAGACGAGGAGCGCGAGCAGTTCGGGGTCGATCACGGATCTCTCCTCGGCGGGAACGGTGGTCGACGCGCGACCGGGAATGCGATGATCTTGGCACGATTCCCGGGAGGGTGAGAAGTGGAACCGACTCCTTCGTGGACCGCCGCGCTCCGGATCCTGCGCGGACTGCGCGCCGCCGGGCACGAGGCCTGGTTCGCGGGCGGTGCGGTCCGCGACCATCTGCTCGGACTCTCCCCCGCCGACGTGGACATCGCCACCTCCGCCCGGCCCGAGGAGGTCATCGCGCTCCACCCGACGGGGCGCCTGGTGGGCGCGTCGTTCGGAGTCGTCGTCGTTCCCGCGCCCGAAGCCGCGATCGAGGTCGCGACGTTCCGCACGGAGGGACCGTACCTCGACGGCCGACGTCCCGCGTCGGTCCGGTACGGCACGCACGAGGAGGATGCCCGGCGGCGCGACTTCACGATCAACGGCCTGTACCTCGACCCCGAGACCGGCGAGATCCGCGATTGGGTCGACGGGCGACGGGACCTCGAGCAGCGACGCCTCCGCGCGATCGGCGATCCCGACCGACGTTTCGAGGAGGATCACCTGCGGCTCCTTCGTGCCGTCCGTTTCGGAGCGCAGCTCGGACTGACGATCGAGCCGGCCACGCGAGACGCGATCGCGCGGCACGCGCCGCGCGTGGCGACCGTCGCGGCGGAGCGCGTGCGGGACGAGCTCGCGCGGATGCTCTGCGGCGCGAATCCCTCGCTCGCGATCGATCTGCTGCACGGGCTCGGCCTGCTGCGCGTGATCCTCCCGGAGGTGGAGGCGATGGTCGGAGTGGAGCAGCCGCCGGAGTACCACCCCGAGGGCGACGTGTTCACGCACACGAAGGAACTGTTCCTCCATCTCCAGGCGCCGTCGGTGGAGCTCGCGTTCGGGGCGCTGCTGCACGACGTCGGC
>JAGQIB010000031.1 GCA_020431545.1 Gemmatimonadota bacterium | reverse complement strand
AGAAGGCGGAGCGCCTGGTCCGAGTGGCACGCGAGCACCACGTGATCGAATCGCTCCTCGGCGCCGCCGGGGAGTCGTAGCGTGACGCCCAGTTCGTCGCGCTCGATCGTCCGGACGGGGCACGAAGTCCGGATTCGATCGCGAAACGGAGCCACGAGACGATCGACGTACGCGCGCGAGCCGCCGACCACCGTCCGCCACACGACGCGCTTCGCGAGATCCAGCTCCAGCAGGTCGTGGCGCGCGAGGAAGTCCACGACGAAGCGCACGGGAAACCGCGCAAACGTCCCCGGCGGCGACGACCAGATCGCCGCGCCGAGCGGGAGCAGGTGCTGATCGACGAACTCCCGCCCGTAGCCGTGCCGCGCAACGAACTCCGCCACCGTCGTGTCCGGCGCTGCGGCCCCGACCTGCGCTTCGCCGTGGCGATAGAAACGGTGGACGTCGCGCAGGAGTCGCCAGAAGCGCGGCCGGACGAGATTGCGTCGTTGCGCGAACAGCGTGCGGAACGAGTCGCCGTTGTACTCGAGGTTCGTGACGTCGCAGCGGACGGAGAAGCTCATCGTGGTCGCGCGCGTCTCCACGTCGAGCTCGCGGAGCAGACGCGAGAACGCAGGATACGTCCGCTCGTTGTAGACGATGAAGCCGGTGTCCACGGGAACACGGCCGAGCGGGTCCTCTACGTCCACCGTGTGCGCGTGACCGCCGACGCGCGCGTCGGCTTCGAAGACCGTGATCTGGTGGCGGCGCGAGAGCGCGCGCGCGGCGACGAGGCCGGACACCCCGGCGCCGACGACGGCGACCCGCAGGGGTGCTTCGGGAAGGGAATGCAACGGAACCTCGGGGTGGGGCACCGAGTCGCCTTCATATTACTGTCGGGGTGCGGGGGGCGGCAAGCGGGCGAGGTCGGCGCGCGTCGGGTGAGGTGGCCCCGCGCGAGATGTCGGGGAAGGCGTCGACGGCGGGCCCCGCGGGAGACGTCGGGGAAGGCGTCGACGGCCGGCCCCGTTCGGTCCATCCTCCAGGCGTCCTCGGAGTGCCCCGGGAGTGATGGCGTGAAAGTGCTCGTGACGGGCGCCACCGGCTACATCGCCGGTCGCCTCGTGCCGCGGCTCCTCGCCGCCGGCCACGACGTGCGCGTGCTGGCCCGCGACCGCGCGCGTGTGCAGGATCGGTCGTGGGCGTCGCGCGTGGAGACGGTCGAGGGCGATCTCCTCGCGCCCGAAACACTGGGTCCGGCGCTCGCGGGAGTCGACGCCGCGTACTACCTCGTTCACTCGATGTGCGGCGAGAAAAATTTCGCCGAGGTGGATCGGCGCGCCGCGCGAAACTTCGTGGCGGCCGGGCGCGGGTTGCGGCAGGTCGTGTACCTCGGCGGGTTACTCCCGTCCGCCTTTCATGCGGACTCGCCGGACTCCGAGCATCTCGCGAGTCGCGCGGAGACCGGACGCATCCTGGCCGAGGGGCTCCCGACCACGGAGCTGCGCGCGGGTCCGATCATCGGCAGCGGCTCGGCGTCGTTCGAGATGGTGCGCTACCTCACCGAGCGCCTTCCGGCGATGATCGCGCCGCGCTGGATCGCGAACGACGTGCAACCGATCGCGATCCGCGACGTGCTCGCGTACCTCGTCGGCGTGCTCGGACGGGAGGACGCGTTCGGCGTGATCGACGTGGGCAGCGACCCGCTCGCGTTCCGGGAGATGATGTACGTCTACGCCGACGTCCGCGGCCTCAAGCGCTGGATCACGCCGGTGCCCGTGCTCGCGCCGAAGCTCGCGGCGCTCTGGGTGGGACTCGTCACGCCGATCCCGAACTGTCTCGCGGTGCCGCTCGTGCAGGGCGTGGTGCGGCCGGTGGTCGGCGACACGTCGCGGGCGCGGACGCTGTTTCCCGGGATCGAGCCGATTCCCTACCGCGCGGCCGTGGAGCTCGCGCTGAACCGCACGGACCGTGCCGACGTCGAGACCCGCTGGAGTGACGCGCTCGGCCGGTCGCGCACCGTATCGATGGAGGATCGCGAGGGGCTGGTGCGCGAGGTGCGCTCCCGCCTCGTGGACGCGCCGCCGCAGCGCGTGTTCGCGACGTTCTCCTCGCTCGGCGGCGCGCGCGGCTGGCTCGTTTGGAACTGGGCCTGGCGGTTCCGCGGCTTCCTGGACCAGCTCGTGGGCGGGCCCGGACTCCGCCGCGGCCGACGTCACCCGCAGCAGGCCCTTCCCGGCGACGCGATCGACTTCTGGCGCGTGGAGGAGGCGCACGCGCCGAACCTGCTGCGCCTGCGGGCGGAGATGAAGGTGCCGGGTCGTGCGTGGCTGCAGTGGGAGGCGCGCCCGGAGGAGGGGCGGACGCGCCTCGTGCAGACCGCGATCTTCGCGCCGCGGGGGTTGCCCGGCGCGCTGTACTGGTACGGGGTCTACCCCGTACACGCGAAGATCTTCAGCGACCTCGTGCGCGCGATCGCGGAGGACGCGGAGCGCCGCCCTCCCGCTAGCGCAGGCGAACGATCGGGGTGACGGAGAACGTCTCGTCGGTGCCCGCCCGCGCTCGCACGAAGTACACGCCCGGCGCGACCTCCCGGCCGTCCGCGTCCCGCCCGTCCCACTCCGGGCCGGCGAGCGAGCGGACATTGCGCCCCGCGACGTCCACGATGTGGAGCTCGGATTCCCCGAGGTCGAGTCCGGCGAAGCGGACCGAGTCGCGGAACGGGTTCGGGGTGGCCCGCAGCCACGATTCTCCAAGGCCCGGCTCCAGCGCGCCCGTCGACAGCGGTTCGGTGATCGTCAGCCGCTGATCCGCCGGCACGTTCGTCAACGTCTGCACGATGCCCGAGGGCCACGTGACCTCGATCTCGCCCACGGTCGTCGCGTCGTCGAGTCCGAAGTGCTGGTCGAAGTTCCCGCTGGAGTAGCCGTCCGAGCTCGCGACGTCGCGGCGCTGGGAGACGACCTGACCGCGGATCGTGGCGGTGACCCGCACGACCGCCCCCACCGCGGACCGGTTGCTCACGGCGCCGGCGCAGCGCACGCCGAGCCAGTGCCGCCCGTCGAGCTGCGCCTCGTTGCGGTACAGCGCGTTGACCTCGGAGTTCGCGTAGCAGCGCGCGGTGAACAGATCCAGGTCGCCGTCCTCGTCCCAGTCCGCCCACGACGCCCCGAACGTCCAGCCCTCGTCCGTCGCCACGGGCGAGTCGTTCATGCGCAGCAGCACGCCGCCGTCGTTGCGATACAGGAAGTTCTTGCGGGGACGGTTCGGCGACATCGCGAACGCGTTCGCGAGGAGCAGGTCGAGGTCGCCGTCGTTGTCCCAGTCGGCCCACGTGGTGCCGACCGTGTAGCCGCGCTGCGTCGCCGGATCCTGGTCGAGGATGCGCACGAACGTGGCGGTCCCGGTCTCGGTGAGCTGGTTGACGTAGAGGAAGTTCTCCTCGGCGTCCATGTTGCCCACGATGAGATCGAGGTCGTCGTCGTTGTCGAAGTCGCCCCAGCTCGCGCTGAACGACTGGCCGCCGTCGCTCGTCAGCGAGCCGGCCGTCGTCACGATCTCGAACGCGAGCGATCCGGTCTCTGTGAGCAGGTTGCGGTACAGACGGTTGTCCTGGCCGGCCTCCATGGCGACGAACACGTCGAGGTCGCCGTCGTCGTCGTAGTCGGCGAACGCGCCGTGCCGCGAGAGCAGGCCGTCGGTGACGAGCGGGTCGCCCGCGATCGCGGTGAGGTTCCCCGCGCCGTCGTTGAGATAGAGGATGTCGTCCTCGGCGCTCGCGGCGTCGTTGCCGGCGTTCGCCACGAAGAGATCGAGATCGCCGTCGTTGTCCACGTCGAT
This sequence comes from Gemmatimonadota bacterium, assembly GCA_020431545.1. Lineage (GTDB taxonomy): Bacteria > ARS69 > ARS69 > ARS69 > ARS69 > JAGQIB01. The sequence continues at coordinate 9,499 of JAGQIB010000031.1, read as the reverse complement.
CCAGGCGACGTCTTCCGTGTGCGTGCCGGTGGTCACCTGGGGCCCGGTCGTCACGCGGACGAACGACCCGTCGCCCTGGTTCCGCCACTCGCCGTTGACCTGGCCGTACCAGCTCGAGCAGTACAGATCCGGGTCGCCGTCGTTGTCGACGTCGCCGAACGCGGCGCCGACGTCGCGCAGGCCGTCCATCGTGATCGGATCGCCGACGATCGCGGTGAGCGTGCCGGCGTCGTTGCGGTACAGCTCGTTCGGCTGGCCGCCGGGGCCGGCGTTGGAGACGAAGAGGTCGAGGTCCCCGTCGCCGTCGATGTCCGCCCAGTTCGCGGAGCGCGAGTCCGTGGGGCCCGTGAACGGGTCGCCGGTGTCGATGCGCGTGAAGTTCTGGGCGAGCGCGAGAGCGGGGACGAGCAGCACGAGGGCGGCGCCTGTTCCGAGGCGCGCCGCGGGGACGCGAACCAGCATGGTCTCCTCCGGGGTGAGAGCTGTACCGGGGGAAAGGGGGTTGCGCCCCGGGGGCTGCCTTGACTATCCCGGATCTTGGTCTGGTCGAATGGGCCAAGATTCGTAAAAGTGAGTGGACCAAGCAAGGCGAGAGCGGTCCGATTCCGGCCCGGCCCGGTTCGGTCCGCGGCGACGGCGGTGCGAAAGGGCCAGCGGGGCCGGAGAGAACCAGGCGGGGAACGCAATGCTCCTGAAACTCGACCCCGAAGGACCCTGGGGCGAACGCATCTACTCCGCCCTGCGGCGGGCGATCCTCGCGGGTGAACTCCCGCCCGGCGCGCGCGTGCCGGCCAGCCGACGGCTCGCGGCCGACCTCGGAGTGGCGCGCAACACGGTCGTCGGGGCGTACGAGCGTCTGATCGCGGAAGGCTTCCTGCGGGGCCACGGCGCCGCGGGCACGCGCGTGTGCGACGTGTCGCCGGGGGGACTCGCGCGCGTGCCGCGGAGCGCGAAGCGCCCGGCGCCGCCACGGCTCGGCGCGGAAGGGCGGCGCATCGCGAAGGATCCGCACCTCTACCATCCGGCCGCGCGCCGGCCCGGTCCGCGCCGACGCTTCGACTTCCGCTACAACGCGTCGGTGGCCGACGCGACGTCGCGCCGCGAGTGGGGTCGACTCGCGCGACGCGTCCTCGCGCGCCACGAGAACGCGCCGCCGGACTACGAGTTCCAGGAGGGACCGGGCGGCCTGGAGCGCTCGCTCGTGCGCTACCTCGCAAGCACGCGCGGCGTGGACTGTACGCCCGAGCAGGTCGTACTCGTGCCGAATCCGCAGGCGGGCCTCGCGCTCGCCGCGCGGCTGTTCGTGGATCCCGGCGACGCCGTCGCGCTCGAGGATCCGCACTATCTCGGGGCACGATCCACGCTGCGCGGTCGCGGCGCACGGCTCCTGCCCGTCCCGGTGGACGACTCCGGCCTTCGCCCGGATCGCCTGCCCGAGCGACGGGACATCCGGTTCGTGTACGCGACGGCCTCGCACCAGTGGCCGACCGGCGCCACGTTGCCGGTGGGACGCCGCCTCGCGTTGCTCGAGTGGGCGCGGCGACGTCGCGCGTACGTCGTCGAGAACGATCACAACTCCGAGTACCTGTACGGCGGCACGCCGGTGCAATCGATGCAGGGGCTCGACCCGCACGATCGCGTCATCTACCTCGCGACGTTTCACCGCCTGTTCCGCCCGCCGCCCGGGATCGCGTTCGCGGTCGTGCCGCAGGCGCTGACGGAAACGTTCCGCGGCGCGGCGAACCATCACGGCCTGCATCCGTCGCGCCTGATCCGCGACACGCTCGAGCACTTCCTCGAGGAAGGATGCCTCGAGCGCCTCGTGCGACGGGCGTCGCGACGGATGCGCGCGCGGAGATCCCGATTGCAGGCCGCCCTGGCCGGGCTCGGTCGACACGACCTCGACGTGCGCGCGTCGTCCGGGGGCACTCATCTGTACGTGCGGCTGCGCGGCTGGTCGCGCCGCGAGGTCGCTGCGCTCGTGGCGCGGGCCGCGGCCCGCGAGGTGGAGGTGCACGACGACTCGCCGTTCTGGCTGAGGCCGCCGCGCGATCCGGGGCTGCTCGTGGGCTTCTCGGAGATCGCGGAGGATCGGATCGAGGAAGGCGTCGCGCGGCTCGGGGAGGCGATGGGCGAAGCCCGCGAATCCTAGCGGGCGGTCGCGTCCCCGGCGTCGATCTCGACCTCGTTCGAGGTGCGCGCTTCCTCGTCCGCCATCGACTTCGCCACGAGGCGCATTCGCTGGATCGCGGTGTGGTTCGCGAGCAGCGCGAGGATCCACACCACGAGCCGCAGTCCCATCTCGCCGAAGAAGCTGCCGAGCGCGAGCAGCACGATGCGCTCCGGCCGCTGCAGCAATCCGCCGGAGACCTCAACGCCGAGGCCCTCCGCGCGCGCCTTCGTGTACGAGACCATCAGGGATCCGGTGATCGCGAACACGATCGCGATCTGCGTGAACGGCTCGCCCTGGCAGCGCCACAGGATGCCCGCGAACACGAAGATCTCGGCGTACCGGTCCAGGCTCGAGTCGAGGAACGCGCCGTAGCGCGAGATGCGCCGGCCCTCGCGGGCCACCGCGCCGTCCAGCAGATCGAACACGCCGGCCAGGAGCAGAAGGAACGCGGCGAGGGCCAGGGTGCCGCCCGCGTAGACCCAGCCCGACGCGAGCGAGATCACGAGCCCGAACAACGTCAGCGTGTTCGGGTGGATGCGTGCTCGAATGAGGGCCTGGGTGAGGGGCCGGAGTATGGAGAGGACGGCGGGCTTGAGATCCTTGGCGTTCACGGGGGTGCCTCCCGACGCCCAGGGTGCCGTCCGGGCGCCGGGAGGTCAAGGAATCCCGGCCGGGGGGCGCGGCCCGCGTGAGATCCGCGCGGCCGTCCGAGTTCCGGCCGCGCCTAGCGGAGCCGCAGCACGCGCACGGCGCGACCGTCGGCCGACCGGGCGAAGTACACCCCGGCGGGAACGCCCCGCCCGGACTCGTCGGACCCGTCCCAGGTGACGCGGGCGCCGACCGCCGTGAGGCGACGGACGACGCGGCCGGCGACGTCGACCACGGTGAGTCGCGTGCGGGTGTCGGGCGCGACCGGCGTCGCGAGGGTGAACGTCGTGCGGTGGCGGAACGGATTCGGCGAGGCCGTCCACGTGGCGACGTTCTGCGCCGGCACCGGCGCCGACGTTCCGGGGGCAAGGTCGAGCGCCCACAACCCGTCCCACTGGGTGGCCGCCAGCAGACGACCGGTGCCCGGCGAGTAATGAACCGAGGTGACGTACGCGGTCGGCAGCCCGACGGCCGTGTAGCGGGGATGATCCGTCCGGATGCCGAGGGACAGCGTCGACACGAAGACGGAGCCCGTGGTCGGATCCCACGTCTCGTCGGTCGTGGCGACGTAAGGTGGAGACGGAGGCAGGAGATCCGTGCGGAACGACCAGGACGTTCCGCCGTTCGTGGTTTGCCACACCTCCCCATCGTACGTGTAGGCGGCGAGGTGATCCGGATCGGACGGATCCAGGAAAACGCGCTTCACCGGATCCGAGACAGGAAGACCTCCGTCGCGCGGCACGAAAGTCACGCCACCGTCGGTCGAGAGGCCGACCTGCATGCCGGGCAGCCGCGCGACGAAGATCCTCTGCCAGTCGTTCGGATCGATCTGGATGTCTTCGAGCGTGGGCGGAACGCCGGAGGAATACACCAGCGAGTAGGTGGCGTGTCCATCGTCGCTCCGGTAGAGCTCGTCGAAGACGGTCGCGTACACGTGCTGCGCGTCTCCGTGGTTCGAGAAGAACCGAAACGACCCGTTCGGGACGGGAGGCAACCCGACGCCCCCGAAGAGATTCCACGAATCGATGCCGTCGTTCGACGAAGCCTGGTACTGCACCAGGAGCTCGGCGCCGAAGTAGCCGGTCTCGATCACGAAGTCCGGATCGGCGTCGTTGACCTCGATCTGCTCGGGGAAGTGCCCGGGGGCGTAAGGCGAAGATGCGCGCTCCGTCCAGACGAGGGGTCGAGCGACGCTGCGGAAGAAGCGCTCGCCCACCGAGGCGTACGCGACCCCGCTCGCGCTGCCGCCGAGCCGGTCGACCGCGATGTTCTGCAGTCCGTCCACTCGCGCGCTCCAACTCGTGCCATCGTCCGTGGAGACGGCGAATCCTCCGTCGGTCCTCGTCGTCGTCGTGCGGAACAGGCGCCCCGCGTCTGCCGGGTCGTACGCGACGCGGGAGTGCGTACCGACGTCGCAATCGAGCAGTGCTTCCCGTGTCGTCCAGGTGTCACCGCGATCCGTACTGGTCCACGTGTACGCACCGGACTGATTGATCGGATTGCATCCGTAGCCCACGCCGACCCCCACGAGCTCCGTGGCGACGAGCGGATGCGCGGCGAGGTCCGTCACGTAGTTGCCGGACGGCGGAGTCGCGGTCGCGCTGAACGAGGCGCCGGCGTCCGTGCTGCGGAAGACGTCGCCGGCGCGGACTCCGTAGACGAGGTCCGCGTCGACGGGGCCGTACTCGAGCTCGCGGAAATCCCCCGGCGTCGACACGAGAGCCCAGCTCGTGCCCGAGTCGGTGCTCAGGTAGACCGCACCCACCGTGGAGGCCAGGAACGTGCCCGGGGATTGGGGCGGAGTCGCGAGCGCCCACGTGGCGCCGAGACCGACGGCGCCCCACGTCGCGCCCTGGTCGGTGCTGCGGTAGACGTCGGCGGCCGCGCCGGAGGCGAACGCGGCAAGCACCAGGCTCGGATCGAGTGCGTGAAAGACCACGTTCCGCGCGCGCAGGGCATCGGGCGAAGGTGACACGTCGGCCCAGCTCGTGCCGCCGTCCGTCGAGCGAATGAGCGACGGGGTGCCCGACGCGTGGCCGGCGAAGACGAGAGCGGGGTCGACGGGAGAAACGGAGACCGCGGACGGGATGGGATCGAGCGGCTGACCGACGCCCACCGGCATCCAGGTCGCTCCGCGGTCGTCGGACCGGACGACGCCGATGCCGTACAGGCCGATGAACACTCGCCCCGGCGTGGAAGGGTCGGTGGCGAGAGCGGTCGCCTGGGCGTTCGAGATCGGAAGCGGGACCTGATGCCAGATCGCGGCGAACGCCGGCGGGCACCACCCGAGAAACAACAGGAAGCAGACGGATCGGAGCATCTTGAACCCTCCGGTGGACGGGCGGACCGGGGGGAAGTCCTGATCCGAGTCTAGGGCGCGGGTCGGGTTCGGTTCAATCCGCGGCGGCGCGGGCTCGGCGAACCAGGCGGCTGCGCGGCAGACCGGTCTCCTCCGCCAGGAGCCGGGCCGCGGAATCGGCCGAGACCCCGGCTCGCTGGAGGAGCGCCAGCAGCCGGTCGATGGGCAAGGCGACTTCGTCGGTCGGTTCCGCACTTCCCCCCGCCACCACGAGGACGAACTCCCCCCGGGCTTCCTCCCCGAACCGCTCGGCCAGCTCCTCGAGCGTCCCCTCGGTGACCTCCTCGTGCAGCTTCGTCGCCTCCCGAACGATCGTTGCGGGGCGGCCGGCGCCGAGAACGTCGGCGGCATCGGCGAGCATCGAGCCGATCCGGTGGGGCGACTCATAGAACACGATCGTTCGAGTCTCCGCCGCGAGTTCCTCGAGACGCTTCCGGCGCGCTCCGGCCTTCGCGGGCAGGAACCCCTCGAACACGAACGATTGTCCGGCGAGCGAGGACACCGACAGCGCCGCGACGAGAGCCGACGGTCCCGCGATCGGCTCCACCCGGATCCCGGCCCGATGCGCCGCCGCCACGAGCACGGCCCCCGGATCCGAGACACCCGGCGTGCCCCCGTCCGTGACCAGAGCGAACGTTCGTCCTTCCAGGAGTCGCTTCACGATCGGGCCGACTTGCTGCTTCTCCTTCGGCGCGAAGTACGAGAAGAGCGGCTTCTTCGGCAGGCCGAGTTGCTCGAGCAGGCGGCCGGTGCGGCGTGTGTCCTCGCACACGATACCGTCGCAGGTCTCGAGCGCTTCCCGTCCGCGCGGCGAGAAGTCGCCGAGATTCCCGATCGGCGTGGCCACGACGAGAAGCTTTCCGGAGACCGAACGATCGGTTCGGCTGCTCATCGGGCTCGCGGCGGGAGTCGACGGTCCCGGGCTCCCCCGCCATCGCGCGGGTAGCGGAAGTCCGGACCGATCGTTCGGGTGGTGAGCTTGGCGATGAGGGGCGGCCGGCGCTTGTACTGGTTCACGCGCACTCGCCGCGAGATGGAACGAACGAACGCCTCGTCGAATCCCTCGTCCACGAGGCGATCCGGACCCACGCGCTCGTCGATGAGCCGGAACAGGAGCGCGTCCAGCTCCTCGTAGGTAGCGCCAAGCTCCTGTTCGTCGGACTGGCCGGCCCACAGGTCGGCGGTCGGAGGCTTCGTGCGTACGGTCTCCGCCACGCCGAGCTCCGTCGCGAGAGCCCGCACGTGGGTCTTGTAGAGATCCCCGATCGGGTTGATCGCGGAGGCGAGATCTCCGAACAGCGTGCCGTAGCCGAGCAGCAGCTCCGTCTTGTTGCTCGTGCCGAACACGAGGCCGCTGACCTCGGCCGAGACGTCGTAGAGCACGATCATGCGACAGCGCGCGAAGACGTTGCCCCGCCGCAGCGGCGACGCGTCCGGCGCGTGCTTCAGGTACCCGGCTGCCATATCTCCGATCGGCACCACCCGCGTCTGCACGCCGGTGTCGGCCGCCACGCGCTCCGCGTCCGCGAGGCTCGCGGGAGAAGACGTGTCCGCCGGCATCATCACCGCGGTGACGTTCTCGGGACCGAGCGCTTCGGCGGCCAGGTGACACACGACCGCGGAGTCGATGCCGCCCGACAGTCCGAGCACGCCGCGCGACAACCCCGCCACCTGCGTCTCGTGGCGCAGAAACGATACGAGGATGCGCCGGACCGTGCGCGGCTCCAGCGCCGGGACCCCGAATCCGGGTGGGACGCGCGTCGCGCTCACTCGCGTTCCTCGGCGCTCGACTCCGTGCGCTGGCGATCCTCCGCGCTCAATCCCGGCAGCGTCTCGCGACGCTTCTCCTGGATGCGTGCGAGCTCCGCGATCACGAGCGGGAGTCGTTCGTCGCGCAGCAGCGGCGTCTGGATGCGCTCGCGCCGCACGAGATCGAGGTCGATCGGCGCCGTGGGCTGATCCGGGTCGTGGTAGCGACCTTTGAGCGCCACCGTGCCCGCCGGGTCCACGATCTCCGAGCCGCCCCAGAACTCCACGCCGTCGTCGAAGCCCACGCGGTTCGCGTACACGACGTACATCGTGAGCGACGACGCGTACGTCAGCAGCAGACGTTCCCACGCGCTGCTGCTCTTGGCGTGGCCCTCGTGGTCGAGGCCGCGCGTGGGACCCGCGGAGAGCACGAGCAGCGCGATCGCGCCGTCGAGCGCGGCGAGGTACGGAATCGGCAGGTGCCAGACGTCCTCGCACACCAGCATCGCGAAGCGACCGAAGCGCGTCTCGAACGCGCGCACGGATTCTCCGGACGCGAAGTAGCGGCCCTCCTCAAACAGACCGTACGTCGGCAAGTGAACCTTGCGGTGGACGTGCACGATCTCGCCGTGTTCCAGGTACGCGGCCGAGTTGAAGAACCGGTGATCCGGCGTCTCCTCCACGAAGCCGAACGCGATGGACACGCCGCGCGACGCCTCCCGCAGCGCGTTCATCTCCGGCGAGTCGAGCGGGATCGCCACCTCGGGCACGTGGTCGCGCAGCGCATAGCCGGTGAGCGCGAGCTCCGGAAACACGAGCAGGTCCACACCGTTCGCCGCCGCGTCGCGCGCCGCGCTCAGCATGCGTTCGAGATTCGTGGGCACGTCGCCGAGAGCGGGTGCGAGCTGCGCGATGCGAACGACGACACGATCCGACATGAGATCTCCCCCGGGGCCCGGCCCGCGGCGTTCCGGCTAGCGCGCCCAGTCCAGGAACTTGACGGTGAGTCCGCCGCCACCGCGCGGCTGGAACGTGACCAGAGGATCGTACGACTCGAACCGATCGGGGAAGCCCGACTCGAACAGCCGCACGCCGACGCCGTCCCGCGAGTCGAACTCCATCGCGGTGCCGCCGCGCCGGAAATCGCGGACGCGGAAGATCGGGGCGGGGTTGCCCTTCCCGAACGGCATCGCGGCCCGCAGGGCGCGCGAGAACGCGAGGTCCACGTCGGCGCGGCGGATCTCGGCGTCGGTCACGGGCGGTGCCGGCGCCGGTGTGGACAGGCCGGCGAACGCCGAGCGGAGCCGACGCTGGATCTCCGGGGCATGCCCGCCGTCCGCCGAGAAGCCCGCCGCCACCCGGTGGCCACCCCAGCTGGCCAGGAGCTCCTTCATCTCCGCGAGCACGTCCACCAGGTGCACGCCCTCGGGCGCCCGCAGCTCGCCCACGACGGATCCGCGATGCTCGGTCAGGACGGCGGCGGGGCGGCCGGTGCTCTCCACGAGCGCCGTCGCCACGCGTCCGAGCCAGCGCGAGTTCACGTCCGTCACGAACATCACGGCGGGCTCGCCGGCCGGAATCCCGAGGGCCTCCGCCGCCTCGCGGCCGACCGCGAGCGCCCGCTCGAGCTCCGCCTCCTGGCGGAGGAACGTCTTGAGCACGTCCTCGAGGTCGCCCGCCCAGGACGGCCGGCCGAGCAGGGCCCGGAGTCCGGGGGATTGCCCGTCCGACGACGGGACGGAGGCGAAGGCGGCGCCGAGCCGCGAGGCCTTCCCCACCCGGAACACGGCGTCCGGCCCGATCTCCAGCGCCCGACGGAGGATCGAGAGGGCCGGGCGATCGCCGCGCGCGACCCGCGAAAGCCCCTCCACGACCCACGAGCGGTTGTTCCGGCCCAGGTCGGCCCAGTCGCAGATCGAGCCGAGCGCCACCAGGTCCAGATGCCGACAACAGAATTTGTCGGCACCATCGGTGTCACCGGGCCACGCCCGGCGCAGGATCTGCCGAGCGAGCAGAGCAGCCACTCCCGCCCCCGTCAGATCGGTGAGGGGAGAGTCCTTCTCGGCCTTCGGGTTGACCAGACCGGGCACGGCGGCGCGACCGGCGGCGACCTCGTGGTGATCCGTGACGATCACGTCGAGGCGGAGCGAGCGGGCGAGCTCCACCTCCTCGACGTTCGAGGAGCAGCCGTCCGTCGTCACGAGCAGCCGAGCGCCGCGGTGCTGGAATCGGCGGATGAGGTCGGGATAGAGCCCGTGACCCTCCGTGGCGCGGGCCGGGATGTAGGGATCCACGTCGGCATCCAGGCGCTCGAGCGTCTCCACCAGGATCGCGCAGGACGTGATGCCGTCCGGGTCGTCGTGCCCGAAGACGGCGATGCGCTCGTTGCGCGCGACGGCCGCGAGGATCCGGTCGGCAGCGGCCTCGAGGTTCGCGAGCGCGCTCGGCTCGGGATAGGGATCGGATGCATGGAGGAAGCGGTCCGCGGCGTCGGCCGAGCCCAGGCGGCGCACGTAGATGTCCCGGACGACGGGATGAAACGTCGCCGGCGGGGCCGACGGATCCGCCGG
>JAGQIB010000629.1 GCA_020431545.1 Gemmatimonadota bacterium | reverse complement strand
TGGACGTGACGGGAGACGTCGACCTAGGCGACATCGTGTTGCAGGACGGCTTCGTCGTCTCCGGTACCGTGCGCGATCCCGGCGGCGCGCCCGTGGCGGGCGCCGACCTCGACGCGTTCCTCCCCGGCGAATGCCGCCGCTTCCCGCTGGCGGATGGTGTGGCGGATGCGAACGGCCAGTTCTCGTTCCGGGTGGAGCCCGGGACCTGGGACTTCGTCGCGAACCCGCCGCCCGGGGTGACGCTCCCGACCACCCGCTTCGGCTCCGTGGACGTGTCGGGCGACCTGGCGCGCGACTTCCAGCTCCAGACCGATCCGGCTCCGTTCGAGGTCTCGTCCGTGGTCGAGGATCCGGACGGGCTGCCGGTGGCGGGCGCGATCGTGCGCGGCGTCCCGGCCTCCGGTGCGGCGAGCTGGGAGGCCACCACGGACGCGGCCGGCGAGTTCGTGGCTCTCGCTCCGCCGGGGCGACATCGCCTCGAGATCACCCCGCCGAGCGGATCCGGTCTCGGAGTGCGGATCCTGGAAGGCGTCGATCTGCCCTGCGCGCTCGGGCCCGCTCTCTCGCTACTGCCGTTCGTGGACCCGAATCCGCCCGCCGCGCCGGCGCCGCTTCGCGCCGCGCCGAACCCGTGGCGCGAGACGACGACGCTCCAGCTCGACATCCCCGCGGCCGTCGCGAGCGCGCGAGTCACCGTTTACGACGTCTCCGGCCGTCGCGTGCGCGAGGTCTACCGCGGCGCGCTCGAGGCCGGCGAGGGTCGAGAGATTCTCTGGGACGGCCGCGACGACGCGGGCCGCCCGACCGCCACCGGCGTCTACTTCGTCCGCGCCGAGCTCGGCCGAACGACGACGACCGCCAAGACCGTTCGTTTGAGACCGTGACCGTCGAGGTCGCTCGCCGGCGACCGTGACCGCCGGGTCGCTCGCCGGCGATCCCTGACCGACAAGGTCGCACGCTGCGACCGGAGGAGAAGTCCGGAATGAGTGCCCGTCTCCCGAACCTCGTCGTCCTGTGCATCGACTCGCTGCGGGCGGATTGCTTCGACGAGAACCCGTTCTGGCAGGAAGTCGGCGGACGACCGCAAACCCCGGGTTTCGATGCGCTCGCCCGGGAGTCGATTCGTTTCCGTCGCGCGTACTCGACGTCGTCGTGGACGAAACCTTCGGTGCCGTCCATGCTCACGTCGCGCTTTCCGGCCGAGCACGGGGTCTACGAAGTCTCCAAGGAGACCTCGTGGACCGCGGCGCTCGCCGCGAGCCTTCCGGACGAGATCCCCACCGTCGCGGAGACGCTCCGTGCCGCCGGCTACCGCACCCTGGCGCTCGCCCACAACGCGCAGCTCGACGCCTCGCTCGGATTCGCGCGCGGCTTCGACGTGTTCGTCTCGGATGCGGGCAGCGGTGAGCAGATCCTGGATCGTCTCTCCAGTCTCGACCCCTGGTCCGGTGGTGACGGGCGGCCGTGCTTCGCCTACCTGCACCTCATCGAGCCGCACTGGCCGTACTCGCGCGACATCGCGCGACGCGCCAAGGACCATGCCGCCGGACGGTTCTCGTTTCCTACGTATCGCGCTTCCCAGTGGAAGGCGCTGAAGCACGACCTCAAGCA
>JAGQIB010000030.1:312-1622 GCA_020431545.1 Gemmatimonadota bacterium | reverse complement strand
CCGATGTCGTACATCGCGCCGTCGCCGCCCACCGCGACGACCGGCGGGCAGAGCTCCCACTCGTCGTCCGTGAACCGGGTCCAGTCGAAGTACCGGAGCTCCTCGTCGTGACGCGCGGGATCGTACTGACCCGCGAGCTCGAGTTCGGCCAGGCGGACAGCCCGGAAGCCCTCCGCCATCTTCGCCATGTGTCCCTCGAACACGCCCATCGCGACCGACGCCGCGTCCTGGAACAGGTGGTTCGCCCAGGGGAACGGGTACGGGTTGAACGGGTACGTGCTGCCCCACACCGAGGTGCAGCCGGTGGCGTTCAGCATGCCGAGTCGGGAGCGACCCCGCCCCGTGGTTCCCTCCAGGTACTTCGCACGAAGCGCCTTGAGATCGGCGACGAGCTTCGTGACGCGTCGCAGCCAGTCCTGATCGATCGGGCGCCCGCCCTCGCGGGACTCCATCTTCTTCGCGAGATCGGAGAGCGTGAGGTCCTTGTCCGCCGACTCGGCGAGGAGGCGGGAGAGATCGTCGTCCACGTGCATCTCGCCCACGAGCTTGAGCTGCACGTGGCGCTCGAGATTCCCGATCAGCTCGCCGAGCTTCTCCACGTGACGCGCGACGCGCGGCTGCATCAGCGCCTCGACCGTCGCGACGAACAGGTGGATCGCGGTCTTCTCGCTGCAGCCGAGGCAGGCGCCGTCGCCGCTGGTGAACGACAGGTAGTTGCTCTTGTCCAGGAGCAGCGTCTCGAGCGCGCCGATGCCGCGGTCCAGATCCGAGATGCGGCTGTACTTCGCGGGCGTGGTGGGCAGGTCGAGCCAGAACTCCCACTGCTCGCGCAGTCGGGCCACCGAGGACTCCGTCTGCGGCACGAGGCGGAGCGCGTCGTCGTCACAGACGTTGATGCACTCCATGCAGCCCTTGCACGTGTACGGATTCACGGCGATCGAGAAGAGACCGCCGTCTCCGGCGTTCTGCTTCTCGGGCACCGCCCAGTACGGCCGCGTGAGCGCGAACGGGAACCCGGACATCGCCTCCCGGAAGCGCTCGAACTCCTCCTTGAGCTTCGCCGTCTCGTCCGGGCCGAGATCGGATTCCTTCAGCGTGGCCCGGATCGAGTCCTCGAGGATCTCGGAGAAGGGGTCGGTCTCCTTCGCCTCGCGGAGCGCGCCGCGGAGCCGGCGCTCGAGCAGGCGGACCGCCTTCGGCAGGTGCTTCAGCTCGGCGCCCTGCCGCCGCAACCGCTTGACCACCGTGTCGAGCGCCGCGCCCACGTCCGTGACGAGACCGGGCATCGCCGTGTCCGGGCACACCGTGTA
>JAGQIB010000030.1:0-197 GCA_020431545.1 Gemmatimonadota bacterium | reverse complement strand
TGCCCATGCCGCGCGCGTAGAAGCTCCCGGTCTGTTCCCAGAAGCGCTGGACGTCGCTGCGCCGGTCCGTGCTGGCCGGCAGCGCCTTTACCATGACCGGGAGGTCCGGGCCGTTCGCGTGCTTGCCGTTCGCCTCCGGTTCCGAGATCGCGCCGGCGGGCACGGCCAGCAGCTCGTCGAAGCCGCGCTTGACCACG
>JAGQIB010000029.1 GCA_020431545.1 Gemmatimonadota bacterium | reverse complement strand
TGGTCCGGGGATCCAGAGCGTGGACGGGGCTGTCGCCCGGCAGATAGGTCCCGAGGGCGACATCCCGGCGGAAGGCGAACCGCATCACGTCTTCTCCGGCGGGGAAGCCGGCACGGTATCACCGCGGGCCGGGCCGGTCAAACGGACGCTCCCCGGGCCTCGGTGTCTTCCACCGCGCGAGCCCGGGTGTTCGGTCGTGGATCAGCGAACCTCTGCGGGCATTCGATTCGGTTGCGCCGCCCCCCGCCCACTCGCTACGTTCGGGCCCTGGGTCCGGCCCCCCGACATCCGGATGTCGCCGAACGGCGACCCGCACCTCTCGCGCGCTTCCGGACCCGAGGAGGAGAACCATGCACTCTCGCTTCCGCGCATTCCGCGCGGCGGGTTCGATCGTGCTGCTGGCTCCCACGATCGCGCTCGCCCAGGTTCCGAGTTCGCTCCTCAACGAAGGAGATCCGTTTCCGGAGGCCGGCCCCGGAGCGGTCATCCAGTTCCTCAACAACACGGCCGTGAACCACGCCGGCGGCTACGCGATCGGCCTCAGCAGTGACGACGGCACCAGCGTTCTCAGCCACGTGTGGGGTCACCCGAACGGCGGGCCCGGCATGATCCTCCGGACCGAGGGCACGTTCGGTCCGCTCGTGCAGACGTCGTTCGAGTCGTTCTACGGCATGGCCAACGACGGCAGCATCGCGTACAGCGCGTCCGGCACCGGCGGACCGGTCGGCAACTTCGACTCCGTGTGGCGCGACGACAACCCGATCGCGGTCGAAGGCGACCCGTATCCGCACCTCGCCGGCTGGTTCTGGCGCTTCGCGAGCCGCCCGGGCATCAGCGGCAACTCGATCCCGTACTTCGTGGGCGGCATCACGAGCACGCAGGGCGGCGCCACCCAGAATCGCGGTCTGTTCGCGGGTGACACCGGCGCGCCGGAGTTCATCGGCGGTGACCTGCTGCCCGGGCTTCCGGCAGCGCTCGGCACCGGCACCACCGTCTCGTTCGACGTCCGCTACTCCGAGCTCGGCAATCACTACCTGGCCGAGGTCCAGATGGACCTGCCCACCGCGCAGGACGGTGCGATGGTCCTCGACGGTGCGGGGCTCCTGATGGGCGGATCCCTCGTGCAGGAGGGCACCGTGGTGCCGCCGGCCGCCGGCGGGATCAACGGCGAGGCCTGGGCCGCGTTCGACTTTTGCGGCGTGAACGAGGCCGGCGACTGGATGTTCACCGGCGACACGAACGGCGACACCGGCAAGGACGAGTTCATCGCCAAGAACGGGATGATCGTCGTGCGCGAGGGGGATCTCGTCGACGGCGAGATTCTCGCGGGCTCGATCGAGGGCGCGTACCTGAACGCCGATGGCGACTTCGCGTACACCTGGGACATCCAGGGCGGCACGCTGGAGGCGCTGTTCCTGAACGACATGCTCGTCCTCAAGGAGGGCGACACGGTCGACTTCGACGGCGACGGTTTCGTCGACCCGGGCGCGCACCTCGTGGACTTCACGGGCATCAGCGCGCTCACGCTGTCGGATCGTTCGCTGAACGGCGAGGTGCGCCTGTACTTCACGGCGGACATCGACACCGCGGGCACGAGCTCCACGCTCGACGACGTCGAGGGTTTCTACTGTCTGCCCGTGAACCTCGGCCCCGTGTCGGTGACGTTCTCGTCGCTCAGCGCGCAGCCGGCGCTCCGCTCGCAGAGCATCGTGGTCCAGTGGGCGACCTCGAACGAGCTCGACCACGCGGGCTTCCACGTGTACCGCAGCCGCCTCGCGAACGGCACGTATGACCGCCTCACCGACGAGCTCGTGGTGGGCCAGAGTCCGTACTCGTATCTCGACCCGAACGTCCAGCGGAATACGGTCTACTACTACCGGATCGGCGCCGTGGACACGCGCGGGCACGAGCAGCTCTCCGATCCGATCGAGGTCCGCACCCCGATGTGGGGCGTCCGCACGGCGCTGATCGGCAACGCGCCGAACCCGTTCACCAAGAAGACCGAGATCTCCTTCGCGCTCGAGCGCGAGGGGCAGGCCACGATCACGATCTTCGACGTCGCGGGACGCAAGGTGCGCACGCTCGTGAACGCCGACCTGCCGGCCGGCGAGCACTCCGTGACCTGGGACGGGCGCACGGACGACGGCCGGTTCGCGGCCGGCGGCGTGTTCTTCTACCGTCTGGACTCCGGCGATCGGTCCGTCACGCGGAAGATGGTCCAGCTGGTCGAGCGGTAGGCACTGTTCGTACCGGACTTCGGGCCGGAGCGGCCCGAGAGACGACGGCCCGGCGGAGCGATCCGCCGGGCCTCCTTCTTTGGTTCTCCTGTGTCGCCGGGGCCCGGACGGGATCGAGGGGTCGGTCGACTCGGCGCCTCAACGATCCGAGGACGCGGACTCCTCGGGCTCCACCAGCGACGGCGCCGCGAGCGGGCGCGACGGGGCCGTGGCCTCCTCGAGATACGTCGTGCCGGAAAGGCCGTGCTCGAAATCGCGAAGGAACAGCGCGGATTCGGAGAGATCGATCTGGCCGAGTCGGAGCGCGCGCTCGACCGCCCGTCGCATCCGCGCGAGCAGGTAGCGCCGGTCGTAGCCGACGTAGCCCAGGACGTCGGTGACGGAATCGTGTTCCATCACGTCGGCGAGCACGGGGCGACCGTCCTCGTCGAGCGACACGTGCACGGCGTTCGTGTCCCCGAACAGGTTGTGGAGGTCGCCCAGGATCTCCTGGTACGCGCCGATCAGGAACACCCCGAGGAAGTACGGGCCGCCGTTCCGCGTGTGCAGCGGCAGGACCGTGCGCTCCTCCGGAATCCCGATGAAGCGATCGATCAGGCCGTCGGAGTCGCACGTGAGATCCGCCACCACGCCCCGGCGGTCCGGCTCCTCGTCGAGACGATGAATCGGCATGATCGGGAACAGCTGATCGACGGCCCAGGTGTCCGGGGCCGACTGGAAGACGGAGAAGTTCCCGAAGTAGATGTCACAGAAGCGACGTTCCAGGTCGGCCAGCTCCTCGGGCACGTCGTCCGGATCGAGACGGCGCAGCTCGTCGAGCACGCGTCCGCAGCACGCGCGGAACAGCTCGTCGGCCCGGGCGCGCTGCGTGAGGTCGAACACGCCCGCGCGGAAGAGCGACACCGCCTCGCCGCGCGCGTGGTTCGCGTCGTGCCAGCACTCGGCGAAGTTGTCGGCGTCGATGCGCTGCCAGGTCTCGAACAGGGATTCCACGATCCGGTGCTCGTCGTCGCGCAGCGGCGACGGAACGTCGCGCGGAAGCCCGTCGTCCACGTCCGGCACGTCGAACACGAGGACGGAGTGGTGCGCCACGAGTGCGCGTCCGCTCTCGCTCACGATGTCGGGATGCGGGACGTCCTTCTCGTCGCACATCTCACGGATGTGGTAGACGACGTTGTTCGCGTACTCCTGCAGGTCGTAGTTCATCGAGTAGTGGTTCGTGGACTGCGAGCCGTCGTAGTCCACCGCGAGCCCGCCGCCGACGTCCAGATACTTCATTTGCGCGCCGAGTGACACGAGCTCCACGTACACGCGGGCGCCCTCGTGGAGCGCCTCCTTGAGACCACCGATCCCCGTGATCTGACTCCCCACGTGGAAGTGCAGCAGGTTCAGCGAACCGAGCATGTCGAGCGAGCGCAGCCGCTCCACCGCCTCCACGATCTCCTCGGAGTCGAGGCCGAACTTCGAGCCCATGCCGCTCGACTCGGTCCAGCGACCGCTCACCCGCGCGTCCAGCTGCGCGCGCACCCCGAGACTCGGCTGGATGCCGAGTCGCTCCGCGACCCGCAGCACGATGTCGAGCTCGCGATACCGGTCGATCACGATGATCGCGTTGCGACCGAGCTTTCGCGCGAGCAGCGCCGTCTCGATGTACTCCTCGTCCTTGTAGCCGTTCAGCACGAGGAGCTGCTCCGGATGTTCCGCCATCGCGAGCGTCGCGAGGATCTCCGGCTTCGAGCCGGCCTCGAGTCCGACCTCCAGCGCGCCGCCGTGCTCCAGCAGCGCCTCCACGACCCGGCGGTGCTGGTTCACCTTGATCGGG
>JAGQIB010000628.1 GCA_020431545.1 Gemmatimonadota bacterium | reverse complement strand
AGATCGTGTCGAAGGCGAGCGACGACTTCCCGGAGCCCGAGAGCCCGGTGAGGACGATCATGCGATCGCGCGGCAGGTCGATGTCGACGTTCTGGAGGTTGTGTTCGCGAGCTCCGCGAACGCGCAGCATGTTCTCGGGCAACGGATTCCTCGGCCGGAAGACGAGATCAGGGATCCGCAATCTAACGTCGCGGACCCGGGGGGTCAAACGGACGGGGAACGGGGCCCTCTTTCGCCCACGGCGGCTCGCCTGGAGCGGCCCGCCTAGAACGGCAGCGAAAGCCCGCCGTGCGCCGCGACGTACGTGAACGACAGGTCGTCCGAGCCGATGCCCTGGTGCAGCGTCACGTCGGCCTCGAGGAACATCGGGTCCACGGGCACCAGGAACCCGGCGCCGAGGTGGAAGTCGAGCGCGTCGCCCGCGTCGCCGTCGCCCGGCGGATCGAACCGTGCCCAGCCGGCTCCCGCCTGCAGGAACAGCGGCGCGGTCCGCGAGTACACGCGCGTGCCCGCCTCCACCCCGAACAGCGTGGCGTCCTCCGAGGCGCCGGCGAGGCGCGCGGCCTCCTGCGCCTCGGCCTTCACGGACAGCGGCGAGAACGCGACCTGCGCGAACCAGGCCAGCAGGCGTCGCTGTCCGCGGGCGTTCACCGGCTGGTACTCCATGCGGGCGCCGACCCGGAACGACGACTCCGTGGTGTCTTCCAGATCGCCGAACGGCACGAGACCGCCGCCGAAGACGGCGAGACGGGTCTGGGCGAGCGCGTCGGTCGCCCCCACCAGCAACACGGTGGGCAGCACGAGCACGGCCAGGATCGCAGGGGTACGCATCGTTCACCTCCCAGTGCGCGGCGGGGTCGGTCGCCGGGAATCTAGACGCGGGCCGCCGCGCGGGCAAGGGCCGCGGTCACGCGCCCCGGGTCAGCCAGAGCGCCAGCGCGCCGACCGCCACGCAGTAGCCCGCGAACCAGTGCAGCGCGCCCTGCCGGACGAGCTTCACGAGCCAGGTGAGCGCGGCCCAGCCGACCAAGGCCGAGACCACGAAGCCCACCACGAGCGACGCGACGCCTCCGTCCTGCCCGCTCCGGATCAGATCCGGCAGCTCGAGCACGACCGAGCCGAGGATCAGGGGGATCGCGGCGAGGAACGAGAACTCCGCGGCGCGCGGCCGCGCGATCCCGAGCAGCAGCGCGGTGGCGATCGTGGCGCCCGAGCGCGAGATGCCGGGCAGGATCGCGCACGCCTGCGCCACGCCGATGATCGCCGCGTCGCGCAGCGTGACGGGACGTTCCCCGCGCGCGCGCCGCGTGGAGAACAGCAGGATCGCCGTCACGAACAGGAGCAGCGCCACCACGCGCGTGGACTCGAACGCGGCCTCGATGCGGGACTCCAGGAACAGCCCCACGAGCGCGCCCGGGATCGTGGCGATCACGACGGCGGCGGCGAGGTGCGCGTCCTCGCTCCAGCGCGAGGGTCGGAACAGCGATCCCAGCAGCGAGAACCCGCCGCGGATCAGGCGCCACACCCCCTCGCGGAACACCAGGAAGATCGCGAGCAATGTGCCCGCGTGGAGCAGCACCGCGAACGCGATGCCGCCGCCGGGCACGCCGAGCAGGTCCTGCGCGAGCGCCAGATGCCCGGAGCTCGACACGGGCAGGAACTCCGTGAGTCCCTGGATCAGACCCAGCAATGCCGCGATGCCCACTCCGACCGGCTCGTTCACGCGCGTGCCTCCGTGATCGCCTGCTTGAATGCCCGGGCTTCCGCCTGGAGCCGGCGGGCGGCGTCTCCGCCCGCTTCCTCCGCGACGCGCACGAGCCGACTCCCCACGATCACCGCGTCGGCCAGCGCGGCGGCGCGGGCCGCGTGCTCCGGGGTGGAGATCCCGAAGCCGAGCCCCACCGGAACGTCGGCCGCGGCGCGGATCGACTCCAGCACCGGACGGAACGCGTCCGAAAGATCGTCGCGCGTGCCGGTCACGCCGAGCCGCGAGACACAGTACACGAATCCCGTGGAGATCTCGGCCGCGCGGCGGACCCGCGCGGGGTCGGACGTCGGCGCGGCGAGGAACACCGTGCCCAGCGAGGACTCGCGCGCACCCGGCAGGAACGGATCCGCCTCCTCCGGCGGAACGTCGGTGAGGATCAGGCCCGAGGCGCCGGCCGCCGCAGCGTCGCGCCGGAACGCATCCCAGCCGTAGCGGAGCACCGGGTTCAGGTAGGTCATCAGCACCACCGGAATGTCGTGGCGGGCGCGCAGCTTCTCCACCGTGGCGAGCACGTCGCGCGCGGTGGTGCCGGCCGCGAGCGCGCGCTCGGTCGCCCGCTGGATGACGGGACCGTCGGCGAGCGGATCCGAGAACGGGATGCCGAGCTCGAGCACGTCGGCGCCGCCGTCGACGAGCGCGTCCACGTACTCGAGCGTGGCGGCGAGGTTCGGGTCGCCGGCCGTGAGAAACGGAACGAACGTCGAGCGGTTCGCGTGGCGGGCCGAATCGAGCGCCGAGCGCAGCGGATTCACTCGGCGAGGAGCTCCTCGGAGCGACGGTAGGCGTCGCGCGCCTCGCGCCCCGCGCCCTTCTTGTCGTAGGCGATCCCGAGGTGGTAGTACGCGCGACCGTTGCTCGGGTCGAGCGCGATCGCGCGCTCGAACGCGGTGATCGCGTCGTCTACCGCATCCATCTTGTTGTACACGCAGCCGAGCGCGTAGTACGAGCGCGGGCTGTCCGGCGAGATCTCGAGCGCCGTGCGGATCTCCTTCACGGCGCGCGGGTACAGCCCCTTCTTCTGGTAGGCCTCGCCCAGGAAGAAATGGGCCTTCGCGTTGCGCGGGGCGAGATCCGCCGCGCGCCGGAGCTCGGCGACCGCGTCGTCGTACAGGCCGCGGTCCAGGCACGCGATGCCGAGGTTGAAGCGCGCCTCCGCGTTGCGCGGGTCGATGCCGAGCGCCGTGGTGAAGTGCTCGATCGCGAGATCGTAGAGCTTGTGCTCGCCGTACAGCGCACCGAGGTTCGAGTGCCACTCGGCGCGGTCCGGCTCGAGGCGCACCGCCTTCTCGAGCTCCTCGACCGCTCGATCGAAGTGCCCGTTGCGATCGAGGAGCA
The DNA here is from genome assembly GCA_020431545.1 of Gemmatimonadota bacterium. Lineage (GTDB taxonomy): Bacteria > ARS69 > ARS69 > ARS69 > ARS69 > JAGQIB01. The sequence continues at coordinate 797 of JAGQIB010000628.1, read as the reverse complement.
CGCCGAGGTTGCCGTGCGCGCGCGCGAACTTCGGGTCGATCTCGAGCGCCGTGCGGTATGCCTCCATCGCGCGCTCGTCCTCCCCGTGGCGCGCGAGCGTCACCCCGAGGTGGTAGCGCGCCTCCGCCGAGGAAGGCTCGCGGGCGATCGCCTCGTCGTGGTGCTGGAGCGCTTCCTCGAGCAAGCCGGCGAGGTCGAGCGCCTTCGCGTACTGGGTGTGCGCGTCGGCGCGCTCGGGGGCGAGCGCCAGGGCACGCGAGAAGTAATCCAGCGATTCGGGCAGCGCGCCGGCCTTGCGCGCGGCCATGCCGCAGGCGAGCGCCGCGTCGACGTCATCGGGACTCAGGTCCGCATAGCGCCGGTAGGCGTTGAACGCACCGTCGAGATCGCCGTGGTCGGCGCACGCGTCGGCGAGACGTTTCCAGATGTCGGGCTCGCGCGCGCCCCGGCCCCGCACGCGGCGCTCCGCCTCGGCCACGTCACGCGGGGCCGAGGTGGAGGCCGTGGGGTGGCCCTTGAAGATCTTCCCGAACACCGCTTCCCCTCCGGAACGGACAGGCCGCGGCGAGACTAACGACGGCACGCGAGTACGGTCAAGCCGACCCGCGAACCCGGCGCTAGCCCTGGGGCTGGATCTGCACGTCCAGCTTGAGGCGGATCGGGCGGCCGGAGCGCAGCTCGGCGGCCGTCACCGGGACCACGACGGACTTCTCGATCGTGATCACGGAGGACGTCCCCGCGGCCGCGCGGGCCGGCGGTGCCGCCGTCGCGACCGGGCTCAGGCCCTCGGAGCCGTG
>JAGQIB010000028.1 GCA_020431545.1 Gemmatimonadota bacterium | reverse complement strand
GCAGCTTGGCCTGGGCCGCGAGCGGGAGCTCGCCGATCTCGTCGAGGAACAGCGTTCCGCCGGCGGCCAGCTCGAACGCGCCGCGCCGTGTCCGGTCCGCGCCGGTGAACGCACCGCGCTCGTGCCCGAACAGTTCGGACTCCACGAGCTGCTCCGGGAGCGCGGCGCAGTTGACCGGAACGAACGACTGCGTCGCGCGGGGTGAGAGTCGGTGGAGGTCGCGCGCGACGAGCTCTTTCCCCGTGCCGCTCTCGCCCACGATCAGGACCGGACTCGGGATCGCGGCGAGCTTCGCGAGCAGCTCGCGCAGTCCGCGGATCGCGCCGCTCTGTCCCACGAGAGACGACTCTTCCTCGAGTCGCTCCGCGAGACGTCTCACCTCCCGGGCGAGACGGCCGTGCTCGATCGCGCGCCCGATCTCGTGCGCCACGCGCTCGATCGACTCCGCCTTGTCCAGGAATCCGTACGCGCCGAGCTTCACGGCGCGCACGCAGCGATCGAAGTCGCCGGTGCCGGTGTAGACGAGAACCGGCGTATCCGCGCCCTGCTCGCGCAACGTCTCGAGCAGCGCGAACCCGTCCTCGCCGGGAAGCTCGAGGTCGAGGAGGATGCAGTCCACGGGCTCGCGCAGGAGGACCTCCCGCGCCTTCGGCACGTCGTCGGCCTCCCGCGTCTCGTAACCGCCGAGCCGCCGCAGGTCGTACGCGTACTGCTCGCGCATCGCCGGAACGTCCTCCACGATCAGCACGACGCTCACTCGTCACCCTCCTCCGCACGCGTGTCCGCGTCCGCGACCGTTCCCGCCGGGAACGTGACGTGAACCCGGGTGCCGCGTCCATCCCGATCCTCGATCGCGATCGTTCCCTCGGCGTCGGACACCAGCCGCCGGACGATCGCGAGGCCGAGTCCGGTGCCGTGCGCCTTCGTGGTGAAGTAGGCCTCGAACGCGCGATTCCGTGCCGCCTCGGGAATGCCCGGCCCGTCGTCCTCCACGATCAGGTGCACGCGTGGCGGCGGTCCCGTGTCACTCCTCACGAGGACGGTGACGCGGGCCGCGCCGCTCTCGCAGGCATTCGTGACGAGGTTGTCGAGGATGCGCCGGATCGCGGTCGGATCGGCGTGCACGCGCTCGGCCGCGGGGTCGCCCTCGAACTCGACGGAGCCCGCGGCGGTGTTCCGGCCGACGATCGCCTCCCGCGCGATCGCCGGGACGTCGCACGCCGTGCGTTCGGCGCGTCCCGCGAGACGTCGCCAGTTCGTGGCGAGATCGTCGAGGTAGGAGAGACCCGAGTCGAGCGTGCCGCGGCGTTCCGCGAACACGCGCGCGAGCTCGTCCGGCCGGTGCGACACCTCCGCGAGGTGCTTGACGACGTTCCGGATCGGCGGGAAGGCGTTGCGCAGGTCGTGGTTCACCTGACGCGCGAGATCGCCGAGCGTCGCGCGACGTTCGGCGTCCCGCAGACGGGACACGCTGGCGCGCAGTCGGCGCGTCATTTCATCCAGGAACCGCGAGAGCGCGCCGATCTCGTCGCGGCGATCGGTGGCGAAGTCCACGTCGAGATGATCGAGGTCGACCACGCGCGTCTTCGCGGCGAGCCGCTCCACGGGACGCGCGAGGCGCGCCGCGAGAAAGCTCGCGAGGCCGAGCGACGCCGCGGCCGCGAGCCCGAACGCGAGCAGCAGCCGGTGATCCAGCGCACGCAGCACGTCGCGCCGCCCGGCGAGCGAGTGCGTCACCACGATCCGAGCCGGCGTGCTCGCCGGGGTGCCCGGCAGCTTCGCGGGGAGTTCGACCGTCTGCTCGAGTCCTCCGGGATCCGGCGCTCCGCCGCCCGAGGACAGCAACGCGCGGTCGCCGATCCAGAGCGTGGCCGAGACGTCCGCGTCCGGCACGAGCTCCGCGAGCGTCGCCCCCGAGAGCTCGAACGCGCCCACGAGTCGCAGCGGCACTCCGGACAGCGCCAGCGAGTCGACGCGCGCGAGTGCCAGGAAGTCCCCGTCGGGGCGCCGGAGCGGAACGACGCCGGCGTCGTCGCCGCACCGCGCGAGAAAGGCCGGCACGGCCGGATCCGTGCGCCCGAAATCGTTGCGGAACTGACCCGAACTCAGGATCTCGCCGCGCTCGTCCAGGAGCAGCAGCGCATCGAGCCCCGTGAGCTCCTGCGCCCGCGGCGCCCAGTCGCGGACGTAGCCCGCGTCGCTCGGGTCGAGCAGCGCGAGCCGGAGCCGGCTGTCCGCGCGCGCCGCGTCGGCGAGTGACGCGAGGTGTCGATCCAGCTGGCGTGCGCGCAGGCGCAGGCCGGTCGTGGCCCGGACCACGGACGCCTCCGCGCGCGCCCGCACCTGGCCGTCGAGGCGGGAGGCGACGTCGCGCCGGATCAGGAAGCCGGTCGCGGCGAGCGGCACGAGGCCGAGCAACGTCGCGCCGAGGAAGAGGCGCGTCCGGATCGTCACGGGAGCACGTCCGGCCGGCGCCGCACGTCGTCGAGGCGCGGCACGCCGTCCCATCCGCACGTGATTCCGGTCACGTCGTTTCGCGACACGAGCATCGCGCGCGTGCTCACGAGCGACCACGGGGTCGGACCGTCCGGCGGCGTGAGCGCGGCGAGACGTCGCGCCTGGTGCGCGACCGACGCGAGCTCGCGATCGAGCGCGTAGACGCCGGGCTCGGTCGCCTCGCCCATCGAGCGCGCGATCTCCGTCGCGTTGCGGCGGACGACGATCACCGCCGCGCCCTCGCGTCCCCACCGGGAGGCCAGGCGCTCGGCCAGGAACGCTGCGTCCGGGTCCTGGGCCGGTGTCGCCAGGGTCTGCGCGACGCGGCCGGTGGGAGCCGGCCCCGGTGCCGGCGGCCCCGGCGGCTCGGCTCCGCTCGGCGGCTCGAGCCATGGAGTCTCGGCCGGCCGGGACACGGAAGGCAGGATCGCGTCGGCGAGCTCGCGGCGCGCGCCCTCGGGCGGGCCGTCCGGCCACGCGGGGGACGCCGTGACGACGTAGGTGCGGCTCCACGGGAGGGGCGTCACGCGCGCGCCCGTCATCGCGGGCAGGTCCTCGAGCGCGCGTCGCCGCCGTGTGACGAGCAGGTCGACATCCGGCAGGAAGACGTCGCGCGGGTCCGCTCCCACCGTCACCACGAACTCCACCGCGCGGCCGGTCCCGTCCGTGCAGGTGAGGAGTCGCCGCCCGGATTCGTAGCGCTCGTCCACGGTCCGTCCCCGCGTGCCGACCGGCCACGCCGCGCTCCCGCGCTTCGTGATCGAGAACTCGCTCGCCGCGAGGAGGCGCGGCAGATCGGGGTCCGGCGCCTCCAGCGTGAGGCCGACGACGTCGCCGTCCGCCGAGACGTCGCGCAGCTTCAGGTCGCGCCAGAGCGCCGCGCGCACGGGATCGTTCCGCGCGGACCGTCTCCCCACCCGCCAGGCCTCCACGACGTCTTCCGCGGTCACCGGCGCGCCGTCCGCGAACCGCGCGCCGCCGCGCAGCCGGAACGTCCACGTCGTGCCGTCGTCCTCGGTGTCCCACGCCGCCGCGAGCGCCGGCCGCGCCGTCCCGCGGCAGTCGAGATCCGTCAGCCCCTCGTACAGGTGCCGGAACACCATCGCCTCGGAGTCGTTCGCCGGCCGCGGCGCGTGGTCCGGGTAGACGCCCTCCACGACCGCCACCGTGACGTGCTCCGCCGGGGATCCTCCGTCGCCGGGGAGCAGGGCACAGGTGTCGCCCGAGGGTGACGGCCTCGTCCCCGCACAGCCCGCCAGCACCACGAGGGTGACCCAGGGGTTGTGGTGCGAAAAACGTGTCTGCGCCGTGCGGCGGGTCCATGCCGCCACTCGGCGCGCCATCTTGATCACGGTTCGATCCATCCTCGACATCACCTGGGAGTCCGAAGGGCCAGACACCATCTTCGCACCACAAGGAGCAGGTTGCCTCCGGTCGCGCGATCGCGCAATGTTCCGGCCAGCGGAAGGGGGGCGGACGTGAAGCGAGACGCCGCGGTCGAGCGGCTCCGGGCGACGGAGCGGTGGGACGTCCTGGTGGTCGGGGGCGGGGCGACCGGGATCGGGACGGCGCTGGACGCGGCGAGCCGGGGGTACCGGACGCTCCTGGTGGAGCGCGGGGACTTCGGGCAGGGCACGTCCTCCCGGAGCACGAAGCTCGTCCACGGCGGGGTCCGCTACCTCCGGCAGGGCAACGTCTCGCTGGTCACGGAGGCGCTCGCGGAGCGGGCGATGCTGCGGAGAAACGCGCCGCACCTCGTGCACGATCTTCCGTTCGTGGTCCCGAGCTACGACTGGTGGGAGGGCCCGTTCTACGGAGTGGGTCTCAAGATCTACGATCTGCTCGCGGGGAAACACGGCTTCGGGAAATCGCGACGCCTCTCGCGGGCCGACACGATCGCGCGCGTGCCCGGGGTGGAGACGTCGGGTCTGCGCGGCGGCGTGATCTACCACGACGGACAGTTCGACGACGCGCGCCTCGTCGT
>JAGQIB010000627.1 GCA_020431545.1 Gemmatimonadota bacterium | reverse complement strand
AACGGCGTGATCAACATCATCACGAAGAAGGCCGAGGGTCGCGAGACCGCTCAGACCTTCCGTCTCGCGGACGACGACCTGACACTCAGCACCGGGATCACGCACTCGATGCCGTTCGCGGCCGGCGACGTTCGGGGCTATCTCCGCTACTCCGATCGCACGAACTCCGCGCTCACCGGAGAGTCGACGCAGCGGGTGTGGGACGACTATCGCGCGGGCTTCCGCTACGACGGGATTCCCGCGGAGAATCACGAGCTGCTGATCGAAGGAGACCTCCAGCACTCCGACTTCGCCCAGTGGGACTACCTGTTCCTGACCGCGCCTCCGCCGGGAACTCCGCTGACGGACTCGTATCAGAAGAGCGGCAACGTCCTGGTGCGCTACTCCGTGGAGGGGGCGGACCACAGCACCACGGTGCAGGCCTACTACGACGCGGTCGATCGGCATCAGCAGGTCGTGAACTACCTGAACCGCACTCTCGACGTCGAGCTCCGTACCGTGCGCGTTCCGGGTGAGCGGTGGGTGCTCAACCTCGGCGGCGGTCTGCGTCGGATCGCCGACTCGTTCGCGGAGCTGCCCACGATCGAGCCGGATCCCGCGGATCGCGTGACCTATCTCTGGAACGCATACTCGCAGGCGGAGTTCGCGGCCCGGGCCGGCCGGCTGCGGCTGATCGCGGGCGCGAAGATCGAACGATCGTCGACGGCCGGTATCCACGTCTCGCCGACGCTGCGGCTGAGCCACCGCTTTGCCGGACACCGCGTGCTCTGGGCGGGGGTATCGCGCGCGGTGTCGACACCCGCTCGGACCTACGAGGACATCGCGCTCCGGATGACGGGTCTCCTGTCCGGTGGAGTGCCCGTGTACCTGACGTTGCGACCGGGGGAGGATCTGGTCGAGCGCGTGACGGCATTCGAGGCCGGATACCGGACGCCGCTTCGCCACTGGCTCTCGGCGGACGTGGTCACGTACCTGAACCGCTACGATCGGCTCCTCGGAACCATCACGCCACCGCCGGTGCTGACGATCGAACCGGGGGGGGCGCGGGTGGATGCGGAGGCCACCTGGGCGACCGGCCCCGCGGCCGAGACCTGGGGGGCCGAGCTCGCCCTCGAGGCGAACCGGCTCGGCCCCATCTCGCGCCTGCGGCTCGGCTACACGTACTTCCGTCTGGCCGTCGGCGAGGAGGCTCCGCGCTACGCGCCCGCGAATCCGATCGGATCGAGCCCGACCCACCAGGCGTTCTCGAATCTCACGATCCCGCTGCCTCGCTCGGTCGAGCTCGACACGACGCTTCGTTACACCTCGAGACTCGACAAGGTCCTGTCCACCTCGATCGACGAGTTCGCGGCCGGGGAGTTCGCCGTGGTCGAACCGTACGTCACGGTCGACGCACAGATCCGGTGGAATCCCCTGGATCGAATGCACCTGGCGGTCGGCGTGCGGAATCTCGGCGGCCCGGACGGCCCCGAGTTCCGGGACTTGCTGCTCGGCAACTCCCCCCACGAGGTCCACGAGTCCTTCTACTCGCTGATTCGCTGGGAGATCTAGTCTTGGCGACTCCCTCCGGCTCGCCGTCGTCAGCCGCGAGGCTGAGCGGATCCTGGATCATGCTGGTGGTCCTCGGCGTGCTCGCCGCGGCGTGTCCGTCGCGCGCCCGGGCCGAACAGGCGTCGGCGGCGGAGGTCAAGGCGACCTGCGTCTACAAGGTCACGAAGTTCGTCCACTGGGCGCCGGAAACATCCGACGAGACGTTCGTGGTCGGGTACTTCGGCTCGAACCCCCTGGACGGGGCGCTGGAAGCGGTCTTCGCGGATCGCGAGGTGGTCCGGCGGCCCGTGATCCTCCGTCAGCTCCATTCGCTCGAGGAGCTGGACGAGGTTCACATCGCGGTGGTGACCGAAGATCTCGGCGGGGACCTCTGTGCGTTCGTGTCCCGCGCACGCGAGCAATCGGTACTGACGTTCGGCGACTCGCCCGGGTTCGCGCAGGACGGTGGGATGGTGGAGATGAGCGTCGAGAACCGACGCCTGAAGATCAAGATCAACTGGGCGGAGTGCGAACGCGCGGGCATCTCGGTCAGCTCTCAGCTGCTCGTGCTCGCGGAGCAGGTGGACGACGATGGCTGCCGCTAGAGACGTCGCCGCGCCGGCGAACACCCGCAACAGCATCCGATCGAAGTGGACGCGACAGCAGTCCATGGCGACGTTCGCGGCGCTGTTCGTCGCGACGCTGACGTTCTTCGCGCACGATCTCTACCGCGCGCGGGAGCGGGCCCAGCACGAGTTCCGGTCCGTGGCCAGCGTCGTCGCGCAGAACTGCGCCGCTGCCGTGTACTTCGAGGACGACGTCTCCGCGGCCCAGACTCTCGCGTCGCTGAACTCCCTCACCGACTTCGAGTCGGCGTGGCTTCGAGACACGGACGGCCGGTTGCGGGCGTCGCTGCCCGTGGGGGCGTCGCCGGACGGGACTCGCGCGCCCTCGGTCTGGGACTGGGACCGGCTCCTCATCGTGGAACCCGTCGTGCTCGACGGCGACGAGATCGGCACCCTGACGTTGCGCGTCGATCTGCGCACTCAGAAGGCCGCACTGAAGCAGCACCTCGCTCTCGTCCTGTTCGTCCTGGTGGTCTCCGGAGGGATCGCGCATCTGCTCGCTCGACGGTTCGTGCAGATCGTGACGGATCCGATCCTCCATCTCTCGAGCACGGCGTCCGGGGTCCAGCGATCGAAGGATTTCTCCGTCCGGGTGGACGCCGGCGGAAGCGACGAGATCGGTCAGCTGATCGCGGCGTTCAACGCGATGCTCGCGGAGATCGAGCACCGCGATCAGCGCCTGCGCGCAGCGAACCAGGATCTGGAGCGACAGGTCGTGGCGCAGGAGAAGGCGAAGAAGGCGGCGGAGGAGGCGAGCGTCGCGAAGTCCGAGTTCCTCGCGAACATGAGCC
>JAGQIB010000626.1 GCA_020431545.1 Gemmatimonadota bacterium | reverse complement strand
ACCATCACGTACAGCGTGACCGAGATTCCCGCGTCGTGCACGCGGCGGATCACGTCCATGCCGGGCCCGGGCTCGGAGCCCTTGCACATCAGATCCAGCACGCGCGCGCTCGCGGACTCGTAGCCGAACGCGAGCCGACGGCAGCCCGCGTCGTGGAGCTTGCGGCACGTCTCCGGCGTGAACACGGTGGGCTCGAGCTTCGCGTCGCACCACCATTCGATGTCGAGGCCGGCCTCGAGCAGCGCATCCGGCAGGCGGCGCACCATGTTCGGCGGCAGGTCCTCGATCGGGAAGTAGAAGTAGCGGGAGCCCCAGCGCTCCTTCAGGAAGCGAATGTCGTCCACGGTTCGCTCGATCGAACGTCCGCGGTAGCCCGGACCGATGACCTTGTGGAGCGTGCAGAACACGCACTTGCCCCAGTAGCAGCCGCGCGTGATCGCGAGCGGGATCACGAAATCGGGGGAGAGGTACCGATCGAGCGGGAGCCCCTCGAAGTCCGGGGTCGGCAGCGTGTCGATTTCCAGCGGCTCCACCTCGTGCGTGCGCTGCACGACGCCGTCCCGGTCCCGGTACAGGATGTTCGGGATGTCGCGGAAGAGATCGGGATCGCCGCCCTTCGCCACGGCATGGCAGATCTCCGTGAGCGGCCGCTCGCCCTCGAGGCGGACCAGCGTGTCGATCGCGTCGAAGACGTCCGGGCGATGGCGGAGCTTGTCGCCGACGTACGCCACGAGGCCGCCGCCGACCACGACGTGCGTTTCCGGCTTCCACGCCTTGATCATCGAGGACAGGCTCACGACCGGGATCGCCTGGCTCGTGAACGTGAGGGACATGCCGATCACGTCCGGGTTCAGCGCCTGGATCTTCGGCATCGTGACCTCGCGGAAGAACTCGAGGAACGGGTTCTCCCGCTCGTCGGCCGCGCCGGCCAGGATGTCGTCCGTGACCTGCACGGAGTGACGCATCGAGAAGCCGTGCGCCGAGAGATCCGAGGGATGGTGCTCTGCGCTGATCATCGCGAGCGCGTGCTCGATGCAGCGCCCCGCTCGCAGATAGCGGTCGTAGTCGTAGAACCCCTCCGGCGAGCGCAGGGTGCGCTTCGCTTCCTCGATGTGGTCGACGACCCACTCGCCGGAGACCTCGACCTGCGTGAGGCGCCGGTAGTCCACGAGGTCGCGGTAGCGGAGCGCCTGCTGCCGCTCGAGCGTGCGGAGGCGGTCGGTGCGGCGGAGCCGATCGAAGCTCTCCTCGAGACGCTCGCGGCTCAGGAACCAGTCGTACGCCTCGATGCTCGCGTCCATCACGTGGACGTCGTCGAAGCCCTGGGATTTCAGGTACGCCTGCAGCGCCGGCACGGCGAGGAAGGGCTGGGTGAAGTGTCCTTGGGGCGGAAAGATCAGCAGGATACGCATGGGATCTCCTCAGTGCGCGTCGCCGGTCGCGGGCTCGGTGAGGGCGAGGCGTCGATCGACGGGCACGTCGGTCAACACCGAGACGATTCCGGAGGTCCAGGCAACGCGGACGCGGTCGACGCGATCCGTCGCGCCGAGCCCCACGTGGACCCGCGGATCCTGGGACGAGTACAGGCCCTGGTTCGGGATCTTCCAGCGGGTGAGGGTGCGGCCGCCGGCGTCGATCTCGATGCGCGCGCCGTAGGCGCCGCGGGGGCTGCGGGTGCCCGTGAGATCCAGCTCGAGCCAGTGGCCGCCGCCGTCCGGACGTGCCGTGCGGTTCTCCAGCACCTGCGGCGCTCGGTCCATGTCGATCACCACGAAGTCGAGATCGCCGTCGTCGTCCGGGTCGCCGACCGCCACGCCGCGGCTGGACTCCACGACGGCGAGCGGGGAAGCGGGGTCTGGGGTCGACAGTCGGAAGGCAGGAACGCCGTTCACGTCGCCGTCGCGGAGGAAGAGCTGGTTCGGCATCTTCCACGGGTTCATGCCGATCTGCTCGCACTGCTGGATGACGTGACCGTTCGCGGTGAAGACGTCGAGATCGCCGTCGAGGTCGACGTCGACGAGCGCGCTGCCCCAGGCGAGCACGTTGATCGTGGGCTCCTCGAGGCCGGCGGCGGCCGCGACGTCGGTGAAGTAGCCGT
>JAGQIB010000625.1 GCA_020431545.1 Gemmatimonadota bacterium | reverse complement strand
GGGGCCGAGCGTGACCTTCACCGCCTTCGCGAGCGCCGTGACACCGCGGAGGATCTCCTGACGGGCCTCCTCGCGGAACTTCAACTGCTTCGCAGCCATTCCGGACTCCTCCCTACTTCTTCTTCTGGACGGTCGCGAGGATGTCGTCCTCGCGCAGGATGACGTAGTCGTCGCCGGAGATCTTGACCTCGGTCCCCGTGTACTTGCCGATCAGCACGCGGTCGCCCTTCGTCACGCCGAGCTGCACGCGCTTCCCTTCCTTGTCCAGGCGCCCAGGACCCACCGCGACGACCTCGCCCTCCATGGGCTTCTCCTTGGCCGTGTCGGGGATGATGATGCCGCCCCGCACCTCTTCCTTCGTGTCGAGCCGACGGATCAGGATCCGGTCGGCCAGCGGTCGCACGTTCATCGTCACTCCTTCGTCCCAACGGGGAAGACGTGCCCGGCTCCCGGGCACGGGAATGCTCCGTCCCCCCGCAATGCGAAGGGCGTGCCAAGAAACACCAATCCCGCAACCTGTTGAAATACCGTCCGTTGTGAAGGATATCGCGAACGTCGAATCTGACGACTGCCACTGCGGCAGCCACAAAGTGCCAGACTGACAGCCTTGGATGCCGTCGGCCGGCACGGTTGGCAGGGCCCGAGGATTCGAGGGCACCAGAAAACGGCGGCCGGAGCCGAAGCCCCGGCCGCCCGTCGGCGAGGAACGAGCTCGGAGACCCGAGGCCGGCGAGGGCCCCCGGGTTCCCCGCGCGACCCTACGGAGTGACCTCCTGCCAGAGGTACAGCTTCGACACCAGCGGCGCGAAGGGCGGCTGACCGGACATCCCGGACAGCGACGGGTCGTAGCCGTAGTCACGGTACGGCGGCGAGTACTCCGCGTGCTTCACCCAGGCGACCTCGTCCGCCGTCATTCCGATGTTCCGGACGTTGTCGGCCATGTCCGCGAACTGCATGTGCACGACCGAGCCGCGCTTCATCAGCGTCCGCGAGCCGCCCCACGACTCGAGCATCTGGTCCGTGTTCGCCCAGCCGTCGCCGGCCGACGGATCGTCCGGGCTGCCGTCCCCGTCGAGATCCGCGAAGTTCGCCTCGTGCACGACGGGAATGCCGTCCACGAGCGCCGCGTTGATGACCGTGGTCCCGTTCGAGGCCTGTCGCGTCGACTTCGGCGCGTGCGTGAACGCCGGATCGTCGCTCCAGGCGTCCGACAGGTGCCAGATCCGGCCGGCCGAGATCACGGCCGCCGCCCGCTTGTTCACGGAGTTGAAGTCACCCTTGGTGTACACGGAGTTCGCCGAAACGATCGTGAGATCGTCCGCGAACTCGCCCGCGTTCACGAGGCGGATCGGCACCTCGGCGTAGAGCAGGCCGTTCGCCGGCCAGTTGCCGCTGGAGCGCAGCTTCTGGACGTCGATCTCCTGCACCGTCACGTCCTGCTCGATCGACTTGTTGTAGAACGTCTTCTCCGTGACGGCGTCGCCGAGCCACGCGCTGATGTCGTTGCCGGCGTTGTCGAACTGCGCGTCACCGGCCCGCAGACGCAGGGCCGCATGCTGATCGTAGTAGCCGCCCGGCTGCAGGGTCTCGACCGGCGGCGGATCCACGCTCACCGCGCCCAGCGAGCCGTCCTTCACGACGCCTCCCCAGAGCTCGAGCGCGCCGTCGATGGAGTCGCTCGGGTTGTCGTTCGTCCAGTCCGCGTGCTGCGAGTCCATCGCGCTGCCCGGCGAGCCGCCGTCCATCTCGACCCAGTTGCCGTCCCGGTCCTTGATGAGCACGGTGTTGCCGCTGTACATGTCACGGCCCCAGGCATCCGTCGTGCGGATCATGTCGCCGGTGGCGGTGATCTGCGAACTGTCGATCCGGAGCGTGGTGCCGTCCGGACGGAAGAACATGTTGCCGTTCGCGTGAACCCGACCCTGGATGAGCTGATCCACGCCACGGGTGAACTCCGACAGGTCACCGTCCGAGTACAGGGCGTAGCTGAACGCGGGCTCGGTGTAGCCCTGGATCTGCAGACGTCGCTTGAACGATCCCACCTGGCCGATCACGTCGATGACGTACTCGTCCTCGTCCGGATCCGTCGAGGCCGGGGCGAGCTTGAACCGGAACTGCTCCGGCAGGCCGCTGCCCGTGAGGCTCGCGTCCGCGTCGCCCGGATTCCACTCCCAGACGATCCAGCCGTCGTTTCGTTCGTCCGCGAGGCCCTGGTCGCCCGAGGTGTCCCGCACGAGCGTGCCGTTCGTGAACGCCGTGGGATTCAGGACGCTCGCGGTCGCGATCGACCCGTCCCCGTTGTGGGTCCGCCCGCGGAAGTTCGACGACGCGAACTCGCGGTAGGCCGCGTGCGCGCCGGACTCGGCCACGTACAGCGCCTGCGCGGACTTCTCCTGGTTCGTCGCGATCTTGCCCTCGGTGTTCGAGAGGACCAGGAAGGTCCCCCCGACGAGCGAGAACAAGGTCAGCATGAGCAGGGCGATCACGAGGATCGAACCCCTCTCGTCTCCGATGCGGCCCCTCATGGGCCCGAGGTTCTTCATGATGTCCACCCTCCTTACTGACACGTCACGAAGATGACGTAGTTCGTGCCGACGGCGCCGCTATACCCCTGCGCCTTGTTCCCCGAGAAGGTCTGGGGACCGGCATCGATGTTCTTGTGCCAAAGCGTGAGCGTATTCGTGCCTGCGTCCGTCACGCCGACCGACAGGCCGGTGTTCGTGTAGGTATTGCTGATCCAGTCCGGCGGAGTGCCGCGCGGGTCGTAGGCGATCCACACCTGGGCGGGCGTCGGGTAGCTCACGACCAGGGCGTGCGAGTTGCCGAGGTTCTTGTCGTTGTTCGGGTTGCGGACGATCGTCGCCCCGTCCAGCTCGCTCGGCAGATACGTGAGCGTGTAGGTCCGGTCGGTGTAGTAGACCTGGCCGACCGCCGCGTCCGTGATCACGTCGTACGGATTCGCGCTGTTGACCGACGTGATGTCGATCGTCGCCAGGTCGCAGTTGCCCGCGGTCGGGACGTCGTACGGTCCGCACTCCGCCAGCGGTGACCCGAAGCAGGTGATCTTCAGGTTCAGGGTGGTGAGATCGATGTCCGGCGGAGCCGAACCCGGATAGTCCCAGAACCAGATCTCCACGGTGGCCTGAGTATCCGGCGCGATGTCGTAGACGTTCCAGAACGCGACCGTGTCGCCGGAGGCATACTCCGGCCAGGTCGAGTAGCTCCACACGACCGTGCCGTCGATCAGCATGTAGTACGGATAGACGACGTTGTTCTCCCACTCGAGCTTCATGGACTCCAGGTGGTACGTGTCCACCCGGCTGAAGTTCGTGAGCGGGAAACGCAGGATCTCACCGTAGGTTCCGGAGATCTCGGCCCGATCGCCGTCCTCGATGCCGGCGCACGAGACGCCGAGTCCGGAGTTGTCCACGTAGACGTTCAGCGTGTCGGAGGACTCGCAGCCGTTGTCGTCCACGGCGACCGCCACGAGCGTGTGGGCGCCGGAGGTCTCCATCGTGGTCATCCAGCCGGAGCCGAAGTCCCCGAACTCGTACGGAGCGGAGTAGTCCACGTAGTCCACCGTGCCGTCGATCCGGAACTCGACGTGGTCGATCGTCGTCGTGGAGCACGGCGCCGCCGAGACCGTCCACGGGACCGTCCCCTCGAGGATGTCGTAGTTCGACGG
>JAGQIB010000624.1 GCA_020431545.1 Gemmatimonadota bacterium | reverse complement strand
CCCGTGCCGAAGTCGTCGAGCGAGATCTCGAGGCCCCGCTCGGCGAGTCGCTCGAGACTGCGCGTGATGGTCGCGTGGTCCTTGAGGAACACGGTCTCGGTGATCTCGATCCCGACGAGCGACGGATCGACGCCCGTCGCGTCGAGCACGCCGAGGACATCGGTGAGCCAGTGGGGCGATTCCATCTGTCGCGGCGAGAAGTTCGTGAACACTCGAACCGAACGACCGGTGGCCGACCGGAGCCGCTCGGCGTCGACACAGACCCGACGGAAGATCGCGAGCCCGAGGTCGCGGATCAGGTTCGTGCGCTCCGCGAGCGCGATCACGTCCTGGGCCGGGACGGGCTTCCCTTCGTGGCGGTGACGCAGGAGCGCTTCGAAGCCCACGATCGACTCGTCGCGCAGGGCGATCTTGGGCTGGTACTCCAGCCCGAAGGTGTCGTCGACGGTGGCGGCGCGCAGACTGCGTTCGAGCTCGAGCTCCAGCCGGTGATGACGCGCGACCTCCGCCGAGAAGAAGCGGATGCTCGCGGGTGTGGCCGAGTCCGCCGGTGCCGATCGCGGCTCGCGCGAGGCGGCGGCCTCCGCGTTCCGCAGCAGCGCAGACGTGTCGAGTCCGTCGTGCGGGTACAGGCTCACGCCGGCGCGGGCGGAGAGACGGATCTCGGCGTCGTCGATCTCGAACGGCTCCTCGAGCGCATCGATCAATCGCCGCGTGATCACCCCGGCGGACTGACTGTCCCCGAGACCTTCGAGCAGCGCGGCGAAGCGATCGCCGCCGACCCGCGACACGGCGCAGTGATCGGGATGGAAACGCGCGACGGTGTCCGTATCCCGCAGTGTCACGGAGAGTCGACGCGCCGCCTCGCGCAGCACGCGGTCGCCCGCGTCGTGTCCGTGCACCTCGTTCACGTGGGCGAACCGATCGAAGTCCAGAATGACGACCGCCACGGTGCGTCCCGAGCGCCGGGCCCGCCCCACGGCGCTCCGGACGTCGCGGCGGAATGCCGCCAGCGTGAACACGCCGGTCAGCGGGTCGAAGGCGGATGGATCCGCGCCGGGGTCGTCCGGTGTCGCCGCCCGAAGTGGCGCGCCTTCGGCGAGCACCCGGGCGATCCTCTGAGCGAGAACCGAGTCGTGAGCGTCCGGAGACACGACGTCCGCCGCCCCGAGCGCGAGCAGTGCGGCCCCGTCCTCGCCGTCCGCGGCCCGGGTCAGGACGATCGTCGGCGCGTGGGCGATCCAGCGGGAGGGATCCGGTCCGGAGACCTCGGAATGCAGGATCAAGAGCGACGCGCCACTGCTCGCGACGTCGTCCGGAGCGGAACCGATCACTTCCGCCCCGGCGTGCAGGTTCGCGAGGATTCCCGTGATTCGCCGCCGGACGTCCGGTTCCGGGCAGGCGACCGCAACGCGCGGCTGCCGCCGATCGCCGGGGTTTCCGGTCGGGTCCTGGTGCGTCAAATGAGAGTCTCCGCGTGCCGCTGTCCGGCCCGCGCGACCCGCTTCGGGACGTCCTCGGCGGGTAGGGGGCCTCTCGGAGGAGAATCGACGGGATTCACGCATCCCTTTAGCACGCCGCTTCCTCTTCCTTGCCGGGCGCAGATCCGCGCGGCCCGGTCGCAGGCGGCGGGGCGGCGCCCTGGGAGGCACCGCCCCGGATCATCGCGGACCGACCCCACCCGGTGCTAGCGGGTGACCGTCATCTTGCGGGTCTCCGATCGACCGTCGGACGTCAGACGGAGGAAGTACGTTCCCGGAGGCACCTGACCTCCGCCGTCCGAGTGTCCGCTCCAGACGACCCGGCGGATCTCGTCGGCCTTCCGATCGGTCCCGTCGACGAGCGTCGTCACGCGCCGACCCCGGACGTCGAACACCTCCAGGGTGACCCGGGAATCGGAGCCGGCGACGTACTCGATCGTGGTGGCGTCGGCGAAGGGGTTGGGCTGGTTCGCGCGAAGCCGGCGAGTCGCGGTCGGAACCCGTGCCGCCACGCCGGTGACGCCGGGGCAGCAATCGGCGCGCTGCTCGTCCTCGTCCTGGAATCCGGGGAGCTCCGGGAGCGCGCCCGGCGCGGGACGGAGGATCACCATGATCTCGTCCCCGGGCGAGAGCGGCTCGCCGGGGATCGTCGTCAGCCAGCTCCAGCTGCACGAGCACCACCCACCGTGACCGAGCAGGCAGACGAGCGGGAAGCCGTTGTGGGAACCGCACGTCTCGCCGCACCCGCACGCACCGGTGGGTACCGGATCGAACGGGATCCACTGCGTGCTGCGCGAGACGCCGGAAACGACGAGCTCGAGCTCGAAGCCGAGTGGGACGGTTCCGGTGCGCGGATCCGCGAACGCGTTCATCTCGCGGAACTGGACCAGGCCGTCGATCGTGATGTCCCAGAGGCCGGTTCCGGCGGAGCTCGGCGTCAGTTCGACTCCGTCGATCCGGTGGTCCCACGCGATCGGCGTGCCCGCGAACGTCGCTACGCGGAAGTCGTCTCCGGTGTCCGGGTCCGGGACGGCGCCCGGCGCGGGGCGCAGGATCACCATGATCTCGTCCCCGG
>JAGQIB010000623.1 GCA_020431545.1 Gemmatimonadota bacterium | reverse complement strand
AGATCGTGAACGTCGCGGGACGTCGCGTGCTGACGCGCCCGCTCGGCCGGCTGGACGCCGGGCGACACACGGTGTCGTGGGATACGGAAGACGCGCAGGGGGCGCGCGTGGCCCCCGGCGTGTACTTCGTCACGCTGCGGACGACCGCCGGATCGGCGACGCGACGCGTGACCGTGCTGCGCTAGTTCCGGTACATCTCCTTCACGCGCCCCCACGACATCGGGGCGACGGAGACCGTGCACACCCCGTAGAGCGCGCCGAGGGTGCCGCAGCCCGGCACGTCGCGGGCGGGGGAGAGGAGCTGGAGCGAATAAAGTCCCTCGTCCGACGGCGGGTCCTCGCAGGTCCGCGGCTCGCAGAACAGCGGGTCCGCCGCGACGATCGTCGCACCCCAGGAAACAAGGCCCGGCCCCGATACGCGCGATATATCCACCGCGGTGCAATCGAGGGAGACCTGACCCGAGGCGGACACGTGCACGTCCGGTCCGTCCGTGGTCGAACAGTTCGCGCCGATCACCGACTGTGTGATCGTGCAGGATCCCCTCACGAGCACGCCGCCGCCCGTGATCGCCCGGTTGCCGGCGATCGTCGTGCGGGTCACGGTGAGGTTCGCGCCGGGTTCGACCACGATGCCGGCGCCGGTTCCGTCGAGGTAGTTCTCGGCGATCAGGCAGCCGTCGAGGGTCGGCGTGCCGGCCCGCACGAGGACGCCTGCTCCGACGTCGCCCCCGATCCCCAGGTTGCCGTTTCGGCGGATCGCGGTCGAGGTGACGAGCGGCGAGCCACCGTACACCGTGAGCGTCGCGCCGGAGCTCACGCCGCCGCCGTAGTTGGACTCCAGGATACAGCCCGTGACGGTGGCATTCGAGTCCACGAGTTCGAGCGCCTTCCCCCAGTTCCCGCGGAACACGCAGTCCTCGAACCTGGGGGCGCCGCCTCGTGCGCGAACCACTGTCCCGTGGCCTTCGACCGGAGCGTTGTCGCGGAAGACCACGCGGCGGAGAGTAGGACTCGAGTCGGTCAGCAGAACGGTCGCGAAGTCGATGCACTCTCCGACGTCGCCCGCGCCGTCCTGGTGATTCTGGATCGTCACCGCCTCGAGCACGGAGCCTGGACCCTCTTGCTGACCGAAGCGGACGCCCGGGAACTCGCATAGGCCCATGTTGTCCTGCAGGCCGAGTCGGCACGACTCCGGGTTCCCGCTCGCCGACCGCACGGTGATCGCCTTGCCGAGGAAGTCGAGCGCATCGTTGCCGGCGCCCGTGAACGTTCCGTCACCGAGCTCGATCACGTCCCCGTCCGTCGCGGCGTCGATCGCGGCCTGGATGGTGGCGAAGTCGCCGGTGCCGTCCGGCAGGACGTTCCAGGTCGTGGCCGCGGTCGGCGACGCGAGCAACAGGAAGAAGGCGGGAACTGTCCGCGCCGGGATTCGCATCGAGGCCCTCCGAGCGGGTGGAACCGGGGGGAACCCGAGGTTCGCACATGGCAGGGGGGCAGAGAAAGCAATTTGCCCGGGCGCCCCGCAATTGGGGACGCCCGGGCGAAGGACGAACGGGAGGCCCCCCGCCGAGTTGCCGGGTCCGAGGTGCTGGGGGGCTCCCGTTCGTCGGGCGGTCGGTCGCGAGTGGCGTCCCAGCCCTCGAACGCGAACCGCTCCGCCCGACACGGCCGGACCGCAGAGCGGTCCGAACCGCGAGTTCGGTCGCTAGCCGTGGTGGTCGTTGCTGAGCTCGCGCAGCTCGGCGTCGAGCTTGCGGATCGATCGCTCGAGCGACGCCCGGACGTCGCGCCACTGGTCCTCGCTCGCGTCCTTCAGGTCCGCGATCTGACTCTGGACGTCGTCCAGGTCGCTCTGGACGGACGACCACGCGTCGCTCGACGTGTCACCGGCCGACTCCTTCATCTCCGCGAGCTTCTCCTCGGCATCCGACAGCGCGGCCTGTGCGCTCTCGACCGCCTCGTCGCGCGTGCCGTCCAGGGACCGCGTGATCGAGTCCCACGCGTCCTGCGTGGTCTCCTTCACGTCCTGCACCATCTGCTCGGACGATTCGGCCAGCGACGTGTCCTCGGACGAGGAGTCGCAGCCGACGGCCGCGACCAGAAGCGCACTCAGCAATACGGCGGAACGGGTCTGCATGGGTCGTCTCCTCGGACTCGGTCGCGGAGCATTCCGCGCACGACCTGTCCATCCATGCACGGTGCGTGCCACGTTCGTTGTGGTTCGGAAAATGTGTTTCTCCGGAGCGAAGGCGCGGCGATGTCAAGCTCTGCGCGGTCTGGGGCAAGGGCCGACGCTCCGCGGTCCAGGTCGGGCATTTCCATCCGACCGAATCGCCGGAAACACAGTTTCCGAACCACGAAGCAAGAAGTACGGGGCGGCGGAAATTTCTACGGGCGTTCGGGGGGCGATTCCGACCATCGGCGCCCCGGCCGCAGGCGGCCGAACATCGGGTCCGGACAGCCCCTCGGGGCGTTCCGGTCGATTCGTACTGCCCTGGCATGGCGGTTGCAGTGTTCCGCGGCAGTCATCCGCCGCGGTCCCCGTGGCAATGGCTGATCCCCCAACCGGAGGTGCCAAATGCTGGGCTGGGCTCTGATGTTCCTGCTGGTCGCCGTCCTTGCCGCGATCTTCGGATTCGGAGGCATCGCGGCGGCGTCCGCCGGTATCGCCAAGATCCTGTTCTTCGTGTTCCTCGTGCTCTTCATCGTGTCGCTGATCGCGAACTTCGCACGAAGGTCCATGTAGCGATCCCGGCGCCGAGCGCGGGCGGTGGGTGACCCGAAACCCACGCCGAACGGTGAGCCGCCCGCGCTCCCCCGTTTCTCGAGGCGAGACCCGCCCCGAGCTCTCCCTCGCAACCGGAGGTCCATCGTGTTCCGCACCTCGCAGAGCAAGTGCTGGCTCGGCCTCGCGGCCGCTCTCTTCCTTTCCGGCGCGGTGCCCGCGCGCGCGGAGACGCTGCACCCTTCGGGCAATCCGCTCGGGCTCGGCGTGATCGTGGGCGAACCGACCGGCATCACCGGCAAGAAGTGGCTCGGTCATCGCAGCGCGTTCGACTTCGGCGCCGCCTGGTCGTTCGGACGCAACGACGCCGTGCTGCTGTACGCCGACCACCTGTGGCATCACTACGACGTCTTCCACGTGGACAAGGGCGCGATGGCGCTCTACTACGGGCTCGGCGGACGCGCGAGTCTACGGGACGAGGGACAGGACGCGTTCGGCGTGCGCGTTCCGGTGGGTCTCGCGTATCAGTTCGAGAACTCGGCCATCGGCCTGTT
>JAGQIB010000622.1 GCA_020431545.1 Gemmatimonadota bacterium | reverse complement strand
TACCCGGCGGAACCCGCTAGCGGACCCAGACCTTGTGGGCGGTCCGCACCGACGTTGCGGCGCCCATCCGGACCTCCGCGCGGGCGAAGTAGGCGCCGGCGGGAAGCCGACGCGACGTCGCGATCAGCGTGTGGCGGCCGGCGGCGAGGGGACCGTCGGCGAGATCGTCGACCTTCCGCCCGCGGACGTCGAACAGTGTCGCGCGCACCGTTGCGGCCTCCGGCAACTCGAGCGCGAACGCCAAGGAACCGCGATCGTTCGCGGGTGCGAAACGCAGTTCGGCGATCCCGTCCACGATCTCCGGCGCGTCGGTGGCGTCTCCCGGGATCACGATGCGGACCGCGTTCGATTCGTAGACCACGTTCGCCTGATCCGTGAGGGGCGCGCCGTTCCACGTAACGCTCGCAAAGGTGCCGGTCCGCGAACCGCACGTGAGAACCGTGAACGAGCTGCCGGGGATGCCGACGAAGCCCGAGGCGGTGCGAAGATCGAGGGTACCGCCCAGCGTCGCGACGCCGCTGACGGCGAGAAGGTCACATCCGCCCACTCCGGGATCGCGCAGGTCCGCCACGTAGTGCCCGGACGTGAACTGGCTCCACCATCCCGTGACTACGAAAGCGCCGACGTCGTCCGTGGCGGCGTGCGGATCGATCCGGCCCGACGTGTTCACTCCGAAGTTCAGCTGCATCTGGCCGAAGCCCGAGAGGTTTCCGGTGGACGTCAGGTTCAGCGACCCCGCCTCCACGACGCCGCCGGCGAGGTTCACGGTTCCACGGTCGTCGAGCGTGCCCGTGGTGACGATTCGCCCGCCGGAGAGGATCTCGCAGGTCCCGGACGGGTGGACTGTGAGAAGCGCGGGGTTGATCGACGTCTGCAGGACGCGGAGCTCGCCGGAGTCGTCGACGGTGACGGTGCCGGTTCCGCCGGCGCCGCCGAAGCCGCCGCCGACGTAGACGTTGTCGCGGGCGGTCAGCGTCGATCCGCTTCCGGAGACATGGACCGTCCCGTTCCCCGCGGCCCCCGGCGCGACCTGCACGTAGCCGACGTCCACCGTCGAGCCGTTCTGGATCGTGAGTGACCCGACCCCCTGACTCCCGACGTGGAACGGGCCGCCGCTGGAGAGCACCGCGCCGCCGTCGACGTCGACCGAGCCGAGACTCCCCGCGGACTGGGCGATCGTCGTGGCCCCGGGTCCCATCGGGAACACGGTGCCCGCCCCGGTCACGTGGAAGTGTCCGGTCCCCGTGCCGCCCACGAGGAGCTGGTTCTGCGAGGCGACGATGGTGGGTGCGATGTTCGTGTCCCCGTTGCTGATCCAGAGTTCCGGCGTGCCGGTCGTGCTGCTCACGGTCAGCGTCTTGCTGGCCGGCCAGCGGAGCTGCCCGCCCGTGATGCGGGTCACGCCTCCCTGCAGGTCGAGCGCGACGCCGGAAGTCGGCCAGACGCGAATGCCGTCCATCGCCGTGAACGTGCCGCCTTCGCGCACTCTCAACACGCACTGCGTATCCACGAGATTGTCCGGGTCTCCGATCACGGTGTTGCCCGCCGCCGTTACCCACGCGCGGTTGTTCACGGTGAGTTCCGCGTGTCCGGAACGGTCGCCGATGCCGTTGTTGCCGATGAGCAGGTCGTCCTGAGCGTTCACGTACGAGGTGCCGATCGTCGCCACCGGGCCCACGTTGACGTACCCGGAGGACGTCTGGTTCCCGGCGATCAGGAGCGGCCCGGCGCAATCGACGAATCCGCCGTTGGTGGCGAACAGATTGCCGACCCCGGAGACCCCGACGGTGAGACCGTTCGTGCCCACCACGAGACCGCTGTAGCGTGTCGGCAGCGACGAGAAGCCGGCCACCGAGACCGTCGCGGCCGCGGTCGATTGGACGCCGATCATGACCGGCCAGCTGCCGCCGACCTGATCGGAGTAGTAGCGCGCTCCACCGTAGATGTTGAACTCGCTGATGCCGTCGTGGCCGAGATGGTCGCCGAAGGCGCCGTTCGGGTTGTTGATCCCCTGGGAGTGGATCGTCGCGCCCGAGGTCAGTGCTCCCGAGTTCGTCATCGTCATCTGCGAGAACCCGCCCGCCGCCCCGAACTGGACGAAGTCCGTCGTGAGGGAGCCGGCGTTGATCGTGAGGCTGTGCGTGTTGTTCGGGAAGTCGACCCAGAGGCCGCCCGTCGTGTGCGGCGTGTTTACCTTCCAGGTCTGGTTGCCGGCGAGCGCGACGAGACCGGTCGAGAGCGGGTTTCCGGCTCCGAACGTGACGGTGTAGGTGCCGGACGGCGTGAAGCGGAACCAGTCGGCCCAGCCCGGGACGCCCGCGGGATTCCACTTCGTGGCGTCGTCCGTGGCTCCGCTCACCCCGCTCGCCCAGAAGTAGTGGTTCGCGTGGGCGGCCGGCGGGAGGGCAAGGGTGCCCGCGAGGAGCCAGGGGAGCAGGTTGAGGCGAGAGGGGCTTCGGTGAGACACGGATTCCTCCGGGTGGGAAAGGAGCAGGGCCGGGCCGGCGGATCCGACCCGATCGGGGCTTCGGGGCTCCGTGCGCCGAAACGTGGCGGGGGATGACACGAGGGGGGCCGACACCGGTTGCCCTTCGGGCACCCCGCCCTTGTCCCGCCCGGAAGGCCCGATAAAATGGGACCGGAGGGTCAACAACTCCCAGGGGCCCCTCCGCCGGGGAGGGCGGCACCTCTTCCGGCGGCCACGTGACGCCGACGCCACGCGGGGGCGGAGCGTCGGCAGAGAGGTGCGCCATGGCCACCATTCACGACGCGCTCGCCCGGAAGATCCCCCCGTGGCGAGACGAGATCCGTGCGCTGATCCAGACGCACGGCGACGACAAGATCAGCGATGTGACGGTCCGCCAGGCCTACGGCGGAATGCGTGGAATCACCTGCATGGTCTGCGACACGTCCGAGGTGCCGCCGGATCGCGGCCTTCTCGTGCGCGATACGCCGATCGCGGACCTCACCGATCGGACCCCCGAGGAGGTCTTCTTCCTCCTCTGCACCGGCGAGCTGCCGAACGCGAGCGAGGTCGAGTCGCTGCACGAGGAATTCGTGCGGCGCGCGCACGTTCCGAACTACGTCTGGAAGGTGCTCGAGGCGATGCCGCCGGACTCGCATCCGATGTGCATGCTCGACACCGCGATCCTCGTGATGGAGCGCGAGTCCAAGTTCCGCGAGCGCTACACCGCCGGCCTCGAGAAGGAGGACTACTGGGAGCCCACGCTCGAGGACTCGCTCACGCTGCTCGCGCGTCTGCCCGCGATCGCGGCCGGCGTGTATCGCATGCGCTTCCACAAGGGCGAGCGCATCGCGCCGGACCCGGAGCGCGGCTGGGCGGGGAACTTCGCCCACATGCTCGGAATCCCCGACCCCAAGCGGGAGTTCGCGGACTGCGTGCGCCTGTACCTCGTGCTCCACTGCGATCACGAGGGCGGCAACGTCTCCGCCCACGCATCGCATCTCGTGGCTTCCGCACTGTCGGACGCGTACTACGCGGTCTCCGCGGGGTTGAACGGTCTGTCCGGTCCGCTGCACGG
>JAGQIB010000621.1 GCA_020431545.1 Gemmatimonadota bacterium | reverse complement strand
CGGCGTGGCCGAGCGCCCGGTCGAAATTGTCTGCCACGTCGAGCAGCTCGCGGAGAACGTCGGCCGCGCCGCGCTGGAGCGCCGTGTCGAGCTCGCGCGCGCTACGCCGGCGGTAGTTGTCGAATTCCGCCAGCGTCCGCAGGGCGCGATCCGTCGCGTCCGCGGCCTCCTGGCGAAGCGACTCGAGCTCGCGCTCGATCTCGGACGCCGCTTCGTCTTCGGCGTCGGACGGATCGAGTTCCACGCTTCCCTCCGAGTCGGCCTCCGTCGCGGTGCGACCGGACACGTCGCGCTCGTCCTGGGCCGGCGACGGCCCGCCCTTCTCGTGTTGCTTCTTCTTCATGGATCCCCGATCTCAGTTGCGCTGCAGTATCGTTCCCACGGCGGCGGCCACGTAGTCCACGAGCGCCACCACCTGCTCGTACGGCATGCGGGTCGGTCCGATCACGCCGACCGACCCGCCGAATTCCCCGAACCGGTAGGAGCCGGCGACGACGCTGCAGTCCCGCAGCGCCTCCACCGGATTCTCCTCGCCGATCGTGATGCAGACGTTGCGTCGATGACGCGTCGGCTCGAACAGCTCCGCCAGGACCTTCCGCTCCTCGAGTGCGCGGAACATCTCCCGCAGGCGATCCCGGTCCTCGAACTCGGGCTGGGCGAGGATGTTCGACGTGCCCCACAGGTGGAAATGCTCCGCCGTCTCGCTCTCGGCGAGCTCCCGCGCCGCACCGAACACCGCCCGCGCGAGCGCGAGTCCGCGCAGCCGCGGCTTCATCTCCTCCTGCTCCAGCAGGCCGGCGAGCGCCGCCAGCGTGCGGCCGCGGCCGTTCGAGTTCACGAACAGGAGCGACTCCCGCAGATCGTCCGACCCCACCGTGCCCTCGACCGCGCGGACGATCGTCCGCTCGATGCCGCTCGTCATCCGAAACACCACGAGCACGCGACGCTCGTCGACCTGGTTCAGCTCCACGCGATCGACGACGCTCGAGTCGTAGCGGGGCGACAGCACCACGGAGAGCTGATCGGAGTGCTGGCCGAGCGTCACGCACACCGCCTCGAACAATCGCTCCAGGCTCGAGAAGCGCGGTGCGAGCGCCTCGTCGACGGAGCGCTGCTGGCGGCGGCCCAGCTGCGCGCGTTTCATCACCGCGTCCACGTAGCGCCGGTACCCGAGATGGGTCGGGAAGCGGCCGCCGGACGTGTGCCGGTGCGTCAGCAGGCCCTTGTCTTCCAGGTCCATCATGCAGTTGCGGATGGACGCCGGCGAAAGATCGAGCCCGCTCTGCCGGGCCACCCAGCGCGACCCCACCGCGCGCGCCGAGGCCACGTATTCCCGCACGATCGTCCCGAGGACGATCGCCTCGCGGCTCGTGATCTCGGATGTCTCTTCTCGCGTCATCCTCGGTCCTCTGCGGCACTCGAACGGCGGGCGGGTCGGCCGCGAGGCCGGACCACCCTGGCACTCTGACCCCCCGGAGTGCCAACGCGGCAAGATAGGGACCGCGCCCGCGGACGTCAAGTGGTCGGCGCCTCAAGCCGGAGGGGGCCGCATCCGATCCGGAACCAGAGCCCGGGACCCGAGCGCGGTGGTACCGGCCCCAGAACCCCGACCTCGGAGCGCCCGTGAAGACTCTCGATCGAAACCTGCTGCTCGAGAACGTGGACGGCGACTTCGACCTTCTCCGCGAGCTGGTGGATCTGTTCCACGAGAGCTGTGGGGAGATTCTCGGGAACCTGCGTCAGGCCGTGGACAGCTCCGCCGCCGACGACGTCAGTCGATTTGCTCACCAACTGAAGGGTGCATTGGCGAACCTGGGGGCCCAGGCCGGGGCGGAGGCCGCCCGTCAGCTCGAGTCGATCGGGCGCACGGCCGCGATCCAGGACGCCCCGTCCGCCCTGGCCGAGCTCGAGCGTCAGCTCGACCTGCTCGCGCCGGAGCTGCAGCAGCTCGTGGATACCGCCGCCTAGGCCGAATCCGACCCACCCCTCCGCCGTTCCCGGCGCGCCCGCCGTTCC
>JAGQIB010000620.1 GCA_020431545.1 Gemmatimonadota bacterium | reverse complement strand
TACTGGGAGCGCGCCACCTGGCACGCCTGGACGACCGAGCCGGGACGCACCGCGCGCCTGTTCCTGCGCAAGCTCCGCTTCTGGTTCCACGCCACCGAGTCGCAGACGAACCTCTCGTACTACTTCGCGATCGACCAGGCGCCCGTCCTGCGGATCCTCCGGCTGCATCTCGGCTGGATCCTGCCGCTCGCGATCGTGGGGTTCCTCGCGGGCGGCTGGCGCGAGCCGCTGCTGACGTTGCCGATCGCGGTCTCGATCGTGACCTGCCTCGTGTTCTACATGTCGAGCGAGTACCGGCACCCGGTGGTGCCGTGCCTTCTGCTCCTGGCCGCCGCCGGCGGGCGCGTCTCCCTCGACGTCTTCCGTCACGCCGTGATCTGGCGCCGCGTCGCGCTCGGCGCCGGGCTCGTGGCCTTGCTCGTGCTCGCGAACTTCCGCGACCCGTTCCTCGCCCGGCTCCAGAGCCGTCGCGTGGACTACGTGAACTTCGGCACCCTCGCCGCGCAGGCGGGCGACCTCGAGGTCGCGGAGCGTCTGTTCCGTCGCTCGATCGCGATCGACCCGGACTGGGACGTCAGTCGCGCGAAGCTGGCCGAGGTGCTGCAGCGACTCGGGCGCCCCGGGGAGGCGATCGAGGAGCTGCGGGCGGCCGAGGCGGGGGCGGGGGAACCGTCGCCGATGATGGCGGCGAGCGAGCTGTTCCGGGCGGGGCGCCTGGAGGAAGCGCGCGCCGCGTTCGTGGCGATCGCGGAGGCGGGCGGCGAGGAGAGCGCGGCCGCCCTCAACAACGCGGGCCTGTGCTCGATGCAGCTCGGCGACGTGAAGGGCGCCGTGCAGGCCTTCGAGGCGTCGCGCTCCCTGGACTCGCAGTATGCGAGTCCGGTGATTCACCTCGGTCGGCTCGCCCTCGCGATCGGGGACTCCACCGCGGCGGCGCGCTACGCGGACGAAGCGGTGGAGCTCGCGCCCCAGGACGGCCGGGCCCAGCGGCTGCAGGCGCGAGTTCGCGGAGAGGTTTCGCCCGGGGAAGTGGACGAGGGCATGGACTGAAAGGCCAGGCCGCTCGGACCTAGGTCGCCGAGCCGTCTCCCTCGAGCCCGAGCTCGGCCGCGACGCCGGCGAGCGCGTCCCGCACGAACTCGATGTGCGCGTCCAGGTCCACGCCGAGCTCCTCGGCGCCCTGCCGGATGTCGTCGCGATTCACTCCGCGCGCGAATGCCTTGTCCTTCATCTTCTTCTTCACGGACTTGACCGGAACGTCGGCGACTCGCTTGCCGGGGCGGACGAGCGCGCAGGCGGTGAGGAAGCCGCAGAGCTCGTCGACCGCGAACAGCGTCCGCGCCATCGGCGTCTCCCGCGCCACCCCCGTGTGGTTGCCGTGGCCGAGGATCGCGGCGCGGATCTCCTCGGACACGCCGCGTTCGGCCAGGATCTCCGAGCCGCGGAACGGGTGATCCTCGAGCGAAGGGTAGCGCTCGTAGTCGAAGTCGTGGAGCAGTCCGGTCACGCCCCAGAGCTCCGGGTCGGCGCCCGCCCGGCTCGCGTAGGCGCGCATCGCGGCCTCGACCGAGAGGGCGTGCTTCAGCAGAGCGTCGCTCTGCGTGTACTCCGTCAGGATGGCCCAGGCTTCTTCTCGGGTCGGGATCGACATCGTTCCTCCTCGGCTGCCGGGATCGTACCGGGCATCCGCCCATTGCGGTAGGTTCGAGGCATGCGACTGCGAATCGGGATCACCGTGGCGCTCGGATGCCTGGCGGCAGGGCCGACGGTGTGCGCACACGAGAACGTGATCATCCTGGGCGACAGCATCACGGCCGGCGTGTCGTACCTCTCGCTCTCCGACGACTCGGCCCGCGAGTCGTGGGCGAACCGCGTGCTCGCGGCGCTCGGTGAACCGCCGGATCTCCCGCGGCTGGAGTCGCCGGCACCGGCCGATTTCGCACGCCTCGCTCGCGACGGCTGGGGGTTCGATGCGTGGCGCTTCGTTGCGAGCGCGCTCCCGTGGGTGCTTGATCGCGATTCGCGCTTCGTGGCGGGCGAGCCTCGCTCGATCGTCGCGGTGCCGGGCGAGACCGTGCACGAAGCGCTCACGCAGTCGAGCCACGACCCCGGCGTCGGGTCCACGGCGTCGATCCTCGGTCCGCTGCTGCTGCCGGAGGGATTGACGGCGATCGAGACCGCGGAAGCGTCCGCCCGCGACCTCGACTGGGCGATTCTGTGGCTCGGCGCCAATGATCTGCTGTCCGCGTTTCGGCTCGTGGGCACGGCCTCTCCGCCCACCCCGGATCAGTTCGCGCGCGACTACGAGGAGCTCGCGCGCCGCCTCGGGGCGTTGCTGGCCCCCGGGACGCCGCCGTCGCACCTGCTGCTCGGAACGTTGCCGGACGTGACCGAGGTTCCGATCTGGCGCCCCCTGCCGCCCGGCGCGCGCGACGAGCACGGCGAGCCGTTCGAGACGGGCAGTGTGGCGTCGGCGTTCCTCGTGCACTTCCGGGACGATCGCTTCGAGCGGGGCCGGGAGGCGTTCGCGCCGGCGGACGTCGCGGCGGTGCGCGAGCTGGTGCGGGAGTACGACGTCCGCATCCGGGCGATCGCGGACCGGCTCGGCGCCACGGTCGTGGACTTCGGGGCGCTGCTGAAGGAGCTGGCGCGCGAGCCGGAGTGGGACGCGATCGACTCGCCGTGGTTCTCGCCGGACCTGCTGCATCCGTCGCCGCGAACGCACGCCGCGATCGCGGCGCGGGTGCTCGACGTGATGGGGGAGGTCGGCTCCCCCGCGCTCGCCGGCACGACGCCACCGGTCCCCGTGCGACCGGATCCCACGGCGGCCGAGGCGAGTCGCCGTTTCGCGCTGATGCGGACGGCGATGCTCGGGACGGGCGCGTACTCGTTCCCGCCGCGCCCGGCCGTGCGCCTGTCGGTGGACGTCGGCGGGCGCCTCGACGACGGTCGGGACGA
>JAGQIB010000619.1 GCA_020431545.1 Gemmatimonadota bacterium | reverse complement strand
TCGGGTGGGACTTCAACTCGTGCGAATCGCTGCGGGGCGGCGACGGCGTTTGGTACCCGATCGACTTCGCGAATCCCTGCCCGGACTCGCAGGTGACGTCGCTGCACTACCACTTCCCGTGGCTGATCAAGGCGAACCTGCGCTGGGCGATCTTCAACGCCGCGGTGAAACGTCGCCGGCCGCTGAACCTGAACTGGGCGCCGTACTACGAGATCGCGGACTCGGATCGGACCTACCGCGAGAAGCTCACGAAGTACGTGGATCTCGCGCACCGCTCGTTCGAAACGGACCGGTTCGAGGAGTTCTGCTCCAAGCACCTCGGACACCTGGACGAGGTCGCGCACGAGTGGTTCGGGACGGACTCCGCGAAGGAGGCGGTGCGCAAGAAGGTCACGGCGTTGTACCCCGAGAACGAGATCGACGAGTTCACGAACCTGTTCTTCGACCGCATCGAGAAGTGGCGGAACGAGGAATCCGGCCAGGAATCCGACCGCGCGTTCGCGGTCGCGCGAGGCGCCCGCGCATGAAGCAGAAGTCGAGCTGGAACTCCTCCCGACTCGGCGAGGAAGTGAACGTCGTGCGCTGGGGTCACTTCGGCCGCCCCGTCCTGCTGTTCCCGACCGCGGGCGGCGACGCCGAGGAGATCGAACGCTTCTGGATGATCGACGTCGCGAAGGAGCTGATCGACGCCGGCCGCATCAAGATCTACTCGGTCGACAGCGTCGCGGGCCGGGCCATGCTGGCTTCCGAGGGCACGCCCCGCCACCGGGGGCGGATGCAGGACCGGTTCCAGGAGTTTGTGTACCACGAGCTGGTCCCGGCGATCCGGTCCGACTGCGGGAACGAGCCCCTCGAGATCATCACCGCGGGGGCCTCGATCGGGGCCTTCAACGCGCTCGCCCATGTGGTACGATACCCGGACGTGTTCCACTCGGCCCTGTGCATGAGCGGCACGTTCGAGCTCCGGCGGTTCATCAAGGACGGTGATCCCGGGCCGGAATTCGCGCTTTCGTCGCCCCTGACCCTCCTTCCGCGGGTAAGTGAGGCGCATCTGGAGAGGCTCCGGACGCGGTTCATCCTCTTCGCCTCGGGCGAGGGGGAGGCGGAGGACATCGGAGAATCCTGGCGGGCGGCAAAACTCCTCGGTGACCGGGGGGTTCCCAACCGTGTCGATTCCTGGGGACCGGAGTGGAAACACGACTGGCCCCTTTGGCGGAAAATGTTCCCGCAGTACCTCGAGGAACTGCTCGGGAAACAGGAGAAACGAGCATCATGAAGAGCCTTTGGATCGGGGCGGCAATCGTTCTGGCCGGTGCGGGCATCGCGTCGGCTCACCACGTGGCGACGGCGGACAAGATCATCGCCCATCACACCGCGACGCCGGGTCGGATCGAGGCCCATCACACCGTGTCGGACGCGGCCGTGGTCGCGCCGGCCGGCCAGGCGGAGGCGGCCGCGCCCGAGCGCGGCCCCCACGACGGCGCGCTCGTCAAGCTCGGCGACGACGTCGCGGTCCTCGAGTTCGTGGCGGATCCGGACGAAGGCGTCCTCCACATGTACGTGTGGGACACCGAGCGGAAGGGGCGAAAGCTGATCCGGCAGCAGAACGTGTTCCTGCTCGCGAAGATCTACGGCGAGGAGGTCCTCGTGATGCTCACGCCGCAGGATCAGCCGGGGGATCAGGCGCGCGGCGAGTGGACCTCGCACTATGCGGGCGGCCACAAGGAGCTGCGCGGCCATTCCGAGTTCGACATCCTCGTCGAGGGAATCACGATCGACAACGTGAGCTACTGGCGCATCGCGCTTCCCTACCCGGCCGGAAACGGTCTCGACGAGGGATGGCCGTCGATGGAGGAGATGAAGAAGCGGGAGATCGAGAACCGCTAGCTTCGTTCCCGTCAGTCCCGGAAGAACGGAAAGCGCCAGCCCCCTCCGCGGCGCTTCAAACGCTGGACCACCAGCGAGTGATCTCCCGACTGCGCGTCGTCGAGCGGGGTGCGCCCCGCCTCGTCGCGCGCGGCGGGATCCGCGCCGAGATCGAGCAGGCGGTCGACCACGAGCCCCTGTCCCGAGCCGGCCGCGAGGTGCAGCGGCGTGCGACCGTCGACGTCGACCGCCGCCGGGCTCGCTCCGCGATCCAGCAGCAATTCCACGACATCGGTGCGACCGGCTCCGATCGCGGCGTGCAGCGGCGTGCGGCCGTCGCGGTCGCGCAGGTCGGGATCGGCGCCCGCGTCCAGGAGTCGGGTGGCCACGGCGGAAGACGCGGCGCGATGGAGCGGGGTCGCGCGATCGTGATCCAGTGCGTTCACCTGAGCGCCGGCGTCGAGCAGCGCCCGGACGGCCCAGTCCACGCCGCGCTCGGCCGCATCGTGCAGCGGAGTTCGTCCGAGCGCATCCGCTGCGTCCGGGTTCGCGCCCGCGTCGATCAAAGTCAGCAGGACCGGTTCGTCCTCCAGTCGCGCGACGGCCGACGTGTCGCGGTGCGCGCGAGCCGGGCCGACCCACTCGCCGTCGTCGCCCAGGAGCTGTTCCGTGAGGGACGGCGCGCCGCGCCGCACCGCCACGTGCAGCGGCGTGATGCCGTCGACGTCGGACGCTCCGGGGTCCGCGCCCGCGTCCAGGAGGTCGGCGGCGAGAGACCGGTCGCACCACGCCACGCAGACGTGCAGGGCCGACGTGCCGCGGGCATTCAGCCCGCGCGCCGACGCTCCGAGCGCGAGCAGCCGGCGCACGGTCGACGCCTCGCCGTGCTGCCGCACCGGAGACGGCAGCGCGGCTCGATGGATCGGGCGCCAGCCCGGCGCGGCCTGCTCCGCGAGCTCCGGATCCGCGCCCGCGTCCACCAGCGCGTCGATCGC
This sequence comes from Gemmatimonadota bacterium, assembly GCA_020431545.1. Lineage (GTDB taxonomy): Bacteria > ARS69 > ARS69 > ARS69 > ARS69 > JAGQIB01. Next base: position 5,156 of record JAGQIB010000619.1, on the reverse strand, counting down.
GGCGAGATGATCGCGCGCCGCCGCGAGGTGCAGCGGGGCACGGCCCTCGTCGTCGAACGCGTTCGGGTCGGCCCCCGCGGCGAGCGCCTCCCGGAGGGCGTCGATCTGTCCGGATTCCGCAAGCCAGGCGAGATCTTCCAAGACTACTTCCATTCTCCCGACGCCACGAAGCCGCACCAGGTCGCCGGCGATGCCGGTTCGCCCGCCGCGCGTCGATCGGCCAGCAGCCGGAGGTTCGCGGCCCGGATCGCGCGCGGCGTGGAGAGTCCCTCGCCGAAGCGTGCCTGGTAGAGCGCCTTCATCCAGCGGGCCGTCGTGTCGTCGTCCACCGCCCAGAGGCTGGTGACGAGCGTGCCCGCACCTGCCGTCTCGAACGCCCGACGGAGCCCGAGGATCCCTTCGCCCGCGCGAACTCCGCCGAGTCCCGTCTCGCAGGCGGACAGGACGACCCACTCGACGCCGTCGAGCGGGAGCGACGCGATCTCCTCCGCCGTGAGGATCCCGTCCTCCTCCGAGTCCTCGGGCGGCTCGGGCAGGTTCGCGCCGGCCAGTGCGAGCCCGGCGTGGAGCAGCGGCGAACCGCAACCCTCCTCGATCAGGAAACCGTGCGTGGCGAGGTGCAGACCGCGTCGCCCCGGCGCGCGAGCCTTCACCGCTTCCTCGGAGGCGCGTGCACCGGTGAAGCGCACGACCTCGTCGCCGGCGCTCCGCTTCCACTCGGCCGCGACGTCTTCCGATTCGCGCTCGGTTCCGGGGAGTGCGAGGAAGTGCAGGGAACGGACCGCGTCGCACTCGAGGTGCGTGCCGCGGCGGGTGTCCGTGCCGAGGGCTGCCGCGGGGTCGTCGTAGTCCGGTGCGCCGATCGCGAGGAGCCCGCGACCCGGCGTCGCCGCGCGACGGGTCTTCGCGAGGTCGCGTTCGGCGGAGAGCGTGTGGAACAGGGGCGCGTCTTCCGCGAGCCAGCGATCCGTCGCCGCCGCGGGCAGCGCATCGAGGTCCACGAAGTGGAGCGCCCCGTCCGGCACGACGAACACGAGCTCGGCGTCCCGCACGAGCGGCGCGACCGGGTCCCACACGCGCTCGCGGACCGGCTCGCCGAGCTCGCGGATCGAGGTGGCGGAACGGGCGGCGGCGTCCTGGATCCGGCGGATGCCCCGACCGCTCGCGGTGTTCAGGGCCGCGTGCCAGGCGGCCACGTCCGCATCGATCTCACCGGCGTCGCCGAGCGGAATGACGCGCGGCGGCACGCCCTCCCGGGCCACGAACGCGGCGTAGCCGTCGCTCGTGCCGTCGGACCAGCGCGCGTACGCGACGAGCGCCGTGTGCGCCGGGAGTGCGGCGAGAACTTCGGAGAGGCCGGCCGTGCGGGCAACGTCGACCTGCCGGTTCTCGGAGGTTCGCTCGCCGAGGCGTCGCTCCGCTTCCTCCTTCGCGCGACGCGCGTTCTGAACCCGCGCGTTCCAGTCGGCGACGTCTTCTTCCGGGCCGCGCAGGACGAGGTTCGCGTAGCGTCGCCGGGTCGTGCTCAGCTCCTCCACGAGGTCCTGCACTTCGGGGCGGGACGCGAGTCGCGTCGCCGTCCGGTGGCGGGCGGCCATCTCCTCGAGCACCGTGGCGCGGGCGCGAATCAATGCGTCCCAGGCGTCGCGCGTGCGCGCTTCGTTCGTGGGGTCGTCGGCGGCGAGCCGCACCAGGACCGGCAGTCCGCGCTCGGATCGCGCGAGCCACGCGAGGGCGCGTCGCTCGGAGACGCCGCGTACGAGCACGGCCGTGTTCGCGCGACTGATTCGCTCCGCCTCGAGCGCATCGGCGAACGCCTCGTCGTTTCGCCCGAGGTCGCGAAGGATGCCGGCCCGCCGGCTCAGCTCGCGCGGCAGCGACGGATGATCGGCTCCGAAGATCTCGCGGCGCATCGCGAGTGCCCGGTCCGAGGCCTCGAGTGCGCCGGCCGCGTCGCCGCGCTCGCGCAGCACCACCGCGAGCTCGCTCGAAGCGTTCGCCACCGAGGGATGAACGGCCGGCAACGCCCGGGCGTACACGTCCAGCGCTTCCCGGAGGGAACGTTCCGCGGTGTCGAGGTGACCGGAGCGCCGCTCGACGTTTCCGATGTTCTCGAGCGCCGAGGCGTAGTCCGCGTGCTCCGTTCCGACCGCTTCCTTCCAGATGTCCGCGGCCTGCCCGAACAGGACCGCCGCCGGGCGAAGCTGGTCGTCGTCCGCGAGGATCCGGCCGAGGGCGAGGAGGGTGATCGCGACGCGCGGGTTGCGCTCCCCGAGCTGCTTCCGGTAGATGCCCAGCGCCTCGCGGTAGCACTCGCCGGCCTCCTCGCGGTCTCCCATGTCCTCCAGCAGTGAGCCGAGGTTCAGTCGCGTCTGCGCCGTCTCCCAGTGCTCGCGGCCGAACAGTCGCTCGCGGATCGCGAGGCTCTCCTCGAGCATTTCCCTCGCGCGCAGGTAATCCCCGAGATCCACGTAGACGATCGCGAGGTTGTTCAACGCGCTCGCGACGTCCGGGTGCGTTTCCCCGAATGCGGCCCGGGAGATCTCGAGGGCCCGGGTGAAGTGATCGAGCGCGCCGTTCGGGTTTCCGGTGAGCGCTTCCACCACGGCGAGGTTCTGGTGACTCTGCGCGAGGTCGGGATGGTCGGGCGGCAGCAGCCGCTCGCGTCCTTGGAGTGTCCTCTCGTGCAGACGGCGCGCCTCGTCGTACTCCCCGAGCATCTCGTGCATGATCGCGAGGTTGTTCCAGGCGGTGAAGCGCGTGACGTCCGTCACGTCGGCGGCGTCCAGGATCCGGACGACCTCGAGCTGGAGCTCCTTCGCCTCTTTCAGGCGACCCGCGTCCTGGAGTGTGGAAGCGAGACTGTTCAGCGCCTTCGCGTAGTCGGGATGATCCTCGCCGAGCACTCTCGCCATTCGATCGACGGATACCCGCTGGGCAGCGATCGCGGGATCGAGCTCTCCGCGCTCCCGGTACACCCAGCCGAGCAGGGTCTGGGACCAGGCGCTCTCGAGGTGGTCCGGCCCGAGCGCGGCCTCCTTGATGCGGGCATTGCGTTGCGCGAGCGCGAGCGTCTCGTCCTCGCTCCCCCGACCGAGCCCCACCAGCGCCTGGACGCGGAGATCCAGGAACATCGCCGCCTGGATCGACTCCGGACCGTAGAGCCGCTCCGCCTCGGCGAGTTCGCTCGCCGCCGCCTTCTCGGCTTCGTCCGGCTGTTTCGCTTCGAGCTGCGCCCAGATCCGCTGGTACGGCTCGAAGATCTCGAGCGGCAGGCCCCGTGCCTCCCATTCCGCCCGGGCGACGGCGGGATCGGTCTCCTCGCCGAGGACGGCGCCCGCCGCAACAAGCACGCAGACCGCGAGGACCAGGGTTCGCGAGAACGTCGACACGAGGCGCGGGATGATTCGGCTCCGGTTCGAGGGAGCGGCGAGGATAGCAAAGGCGCCCGGAGGCGGCGATCGCTAGCGGAGCCGCGTGATCTTCAACGCACCGAGCGGGCCGTCGTTCCCCTCCGCGAGGAAGAAGTAGATGCCGGCGGGCGTCGGACTTCCGTCCTGGGCACGACCGTCCCAGATCCAGCGCGCATCCTCGGCCGCCCCCGGCTCCCGGCTCAGCGCGCGGACGCGGCGGCCCGCCGCATCGACCACGAGGGCCGTGGTCACCGTCGCGAGGGGGCCGGTCGCGCGGATCTCCACGCGCCGGCCGGCGAGCGAGGGGTTCGGGAGCGCCCGCAGGGCTTCCCCCGGGGCGTCGGGGAGATCGGAAACGTCGACCGCGCTCGTGTCGGCCCGGATGCGGTGCAGGCCGGGCGGAAGGACGGTGCTCTCCGTGCCGAGGCTCGTGAACCACAGCGCTCCGTCCGGGCCGAGCTGGGCGTCGGCCGCGCCGGGGAAGCCGGTGCCCCACGTGCTGTCGGCCGGCTGACCCGCGATCGGCGGTGCGATCTCCCACGGGTCCCCGAGAGCGCCGGTGGGCTGCAGGCGGACGAGGTGCCCGGAGTACAGCTCGAAGAAGAACAGGTCTCCCTCGTGGCTCGGGGGGAAGGAGATCGGTGAGCTCGGCACGGAACGCACGCGGGGGCCGCCGATGATCGAGATCAGATCGAGCGGGTGCGGCAGCGCGTAGATCGGCCACGTGTAGGTCACCGGCAACGGGCAGTCGCCGCAGCACGCGATCTCGAAGAAACCCTCGTACTCCGGCCAGCCGAAGTTCGGGCCCGGGTTCGCCGCGCCGGGGATCACGTTCATCTCCTCGAACGTGTGCGAGCCCACGCTGCCGATGAAGACGTCGCCGGTGGGGGCGTCGACGGTGAAGCGGAACGGATTCCGCAGTCCCCACGCCCACACGAGCGCGCGCCACCCCGTGCCTCCGAACGGGTTGTCGCCCGGATCGAGGTCGGACAGCGGCGGAGCGGGGCCGCCCGGCGCCGGCGCGTTCTCGATCGAGATCCGCAGGATCTTGCCGTGCGGATCGTCGAGATCCTGCGCGAGACAACCGCGCTGATCGTCGCCGACGGAGATCAGCAGGCGCCCGTCCGGGCCGAAACGAAGCGTGCCGGCGTTGTGGATGCCGAACAGATCCTCGATCGAGTCGATCAGCGGCGCGGGTGTGCCGAACGCGAGCGCGGTGCTCGCGGGATCGGAGAGATCTCCCGTCGCCTCCACGCGCACGATCTTCGTCACCGCCGCCGTCGACGTGTAGTTCAGGTACAGGTACGGGCTGGCCGGCCAGTCCGGATCCACGGCCACACCGAGGAGGCCGCGCTCGGGATGAACGGACTCCACGTCCGGCAACGTCAGGACGGGCACCGAAGTCGTGGCGCCCACCGCGGCGACGCGTACCGTGCCGGTCTCGCGCTCGGCGATGAGCGGGCGCCCGTCCGGCAGCAGCGCGAACGCCACGGGCCAGCCGCCGAACGGCGGCCCGACCAGGTACTCGTGCAGGAAGCCCGCGGGCACCGAGCCGGCGCGGGAGGAGGCGGGCAGGAACGCGGCCGCGAGCGCAAGGAGCGCCGAAGGGACGCGGAGCGCGGAAAGTCGAGAACGACGAGCCACGGACACCTCGATCGGGGAGCCCGAGGTTACGCCGGGAACGGGATCGGTTTCAAACGCCGGTTGCGAGTTCCCGTCGGTCGGCGGCACTGCGCCGCGCGA
>JAGQIB010000618.1 GCA_020431545.1 Gemmatimonadota bacterium | reverse complement strand
TTCTTCTCGTCGTCCTTCTTGTCCTTCTCCGCGCCCTTGCCGTCGTCGCCGGTGGTGGCCTCGGATTCCTGGAGCTCCGTGTCCGGCGCGAACGGAGAACGCTGTCCGCCGGCGAGGTCGAGCCCGAAGATCCCCGTGGTGCGATCGAGGAACGGCTCCGGCTGGTACGCGCCCCAGGGACTCGTGACGAGCGAGACGAGATCGCGATCCGAGAGGAACCACAGCCACTTTCCGTCCGGGCTCCAGGCCGGGCTTCCGCTCTGCGTGCGCGGTGTGGTGGCGTCGAACGTGTCGCCGGACTTCGTGTCGTGGAGGCGGACATGGGTGAAGTCGTTGCGGGCGCGCTCCACGAACGCGAGGTAGCGACTGTCCGGCGACCAGGTCAGTCCGTCGAATGCGTCCATGCTGGATTCGGCGATCTGCCTGCTGCGCTTCTTGTCGAGATCCCGGATCCAGAGACGGAAGTCCTTGTCCGTCCATGCGATCATCTTGCCGTCGGGAGAGGGAACCGGGCCGAATCGGTGGACCCGGGCGCCGTCGCTCGTGATCCGCTCCGGCTCTTCCAGCCCGAGCGGCGACAGCGTGGCGAACTCGAGCTCGCCCGTCTCGTCTTCCAGCGCGATCAGCGTCTGCGCGTTCAGGAACGTCGCGTCGCGCCAGCGCACCTCGTCGCGGCGGGTCACGCGCGCGAGCCGCCCCGGTCCGACCGGCGCCGTGAACACCTGCCCGCGCGACGTCAGCACCACGCGCGACGCATCCGGCGCGAGGTGCGCCGCCGTCAGGTAGTCCATCGGGTCGTCGACCCAGCGGGTGCGGGTCTGGTCCAGGTCGGAGGGCAACGTGATCTCGATCTTCTCGTCCGCTCCCGAGCCGAGATCGTATCGGCGAAGGTCGGCGCCGTGCTGGTACACCACGGTTTCGCCGCTTCGCGTCGGAGTGCGGACGTCGAGCGCCGCGTGGTGCGTGAGCTGCCGCGCGCCTTCGCCGGACTCGCTCATCGCCCAGAGGTTCATGACGCCGTCGCGGTCCGAGACGAAAACGAAGGCGGGGATCCCTGTCCGGGGATCGGTCCACCAGGATTGAAGACCGGGGATCGCGTGCCGGCAGACCCCGTCATCCTCTCCCGTCAGCGGCTCGGCCTCGCCCTCTCCCGGCGTCCAGCGCCAGATCCCCTGCATCAGGCCGCCGCGATAGCGTTTCGTCGCGCTCCCCGTGGGCGGGAAGCGGGTGAAGAAGAGCGTGCCGTTCGAGCTGTACGCTCCCTCCCAGGCCTGGTGCAGCGGCACCACCGTCGTTTGACCGTCCGCCGGATCCACCATCGCGAGCTGCCATTGCGGGAGCGTGGAGAAGTGCCGTGTGCGGTAGAGCACGCGACCGTCCGGAGTCCACCCGACGACCTCGGCGCGCTCGCCCTCCCACGTCAGCCGCTCGGGGCGCCCGCCGGCGAGCGGCATGATCCAGACTTCCTTGGCCCCCTCGTACTCCGCCGAGAACGCCAGGCGCGACCCGTCGGGGGAGATCGCGGGATTCGATTCGTCGCCGGGATGGCTCGTGAGCCGCATGGCCTGCCCGCCGCCGAGCGGAACGCGCCACAGGTCGCCCTCCGCCGCGAACACGAGCGTGTCCCCCACCAGCGAGGGATCGCGGTACCAGCCCTCGGCGGCCGCCGCCCCGCGGGCTACGAGAAGGCTGATCGCCAGCACGACGACGGACACGGCTCGCCGGTTCATGAACTCTCCTGGAAGACGGTCGAAGGGGGAAACGTCGGCCGAGGATCGCCAATCACGGCGCGCGCCGCAAGCGCCGGGAGACGGGCACGGGCTTCGATGGTCCCGGTGACGCGAACGACGGGCCGGATCGCCGCCGGGCGCCGGCCTAGGACTCGGCCGCCTGGCGCTTCCGGCCCCCACCGAACAGGGACAGGACCCCGCGTCCCGCGCGACGGAAGCCGCGCCCGACCGCGCCGAGCAGGTCCTCGGTGACGCATACGGTGAACGGGAGCGCGAGCATCGTGGAGACGGTCGAGAGCGCCAGTCCTCCCATGATCACGAAGGCCATCGAGTAGTAGTACACGCCGGCCAGACTCGGCTTCTGCACGACGATCGGGAGCAGGCCGAGCAGCGTGGTCACCGTGGTCATCAGCACCGGGCGCAGCCGCTCGCCGCCGCC
>JAGQIB010000617.1 GCA_020431545.1 Gemmatimonadota bacterium | reverse complement strand
CCCCTCGAGTACCGGGCCGAGCGCGGCCTTCTCGACCTGCACGAGGAGATGGGCATCATGATCCAGGAGGTCGTCGGACGTCGCGTCGGCCGCTACTTCCTGCCCGCCTTCGCGGGGGTGGCCTTCGGGACGAACGACTACCGGTGGTCTCCGCGCATCCGGCGCGAGGACGGTCTCCTCCGGATCGTGCCCGGCCTCGGGACGCGGGCCGTCGATCGCCTGAGCGACGACTACCCGATCCTCATCGCGCCGGGACAGCCCGAACTACGCGTCAACGCGACGCCGGACGAAATGGTCCGCTACGCGCCGCGAAAGATCGACGTCATCAACCTGGAGACCGGCGAGTTCGAGACCGTGGAGCTCGCCGGCCTGCTGCGGGAGGCCGGCTCGGACTATCCCCGGATTCGCGACATCGTGTCGCGGTTCGAGGGCGGCCATCTCTCGCGTCCGCTCGGCATCGGCCTCGACTTCGGGGCCGGCGACTGGGTCGTGACGTTCGACGGGATCGTGCGGAACACGGACTTCGTGGCGCGGATGCGGGAGCTGCTCGGGGTGCTGCAGGAGAGCATGCAGCACCCGGTCGACGTCGAGTTCGCGTCGGACGGGACGGACCTGTACCTCCTGCAGTGCCGCGCGCAGTCCTACGCGAGCGACGAGGAGCCGGCTGCGATCCCGCGCCATCTCGATCCGGCGCGCGTCCTGTTCACCGCGAACCGGCACGTGCCGAACGGTCGGGTCCGGAACGTCACGCACGTCGTGTACGTGGAGCCGAGCGCATACCACGAGATCTCGGATCTTCAGCGCCTGCGCGAGGTCGGACGGGTCGTCGGGCGACTGAACCGGCTGCTGCCGAAACGCCAGTTCATCCTCGTGGGCCCGGGGCGGTGGGGAAGCCGCGGCGACATCCGTCTCGGTGTTCCCGTGACCTACTCGGACATCAGCAACACGGCGCTGCTGGTCGAGGTGGCCCGCGCCTCCGGCAGCTACGTTCCGGATCTCTCGTTCGGCACGCACTTCTTCCAGGATCTCGTGGAATCCGGCATCCGCTATCTGCCGCTGTACCCGGACGAAGAGGGCAACGTCTTCCGGGACTCGTTCCTGGCGGGCGGCCGGAATCTCCTGCCCGATCTGCTGCCCGAGTTCGCGCACCTCGCGGACGTCGTGCGCGTTCTCGACGTGCCGGAACGACGGCAGGGAGAAGTGCTCGAGATCCGTCTGAACGCGGATCTCGACCGGGGCGTGGCGTTCTTCACGGCGCGGACGGAGGGCGGGACGGCCGTCGCCGCACCCGTCCGGCCCCCGGGCGCGCGAGACGTCACGCGCGGGCTCGAGTCGGAGCGCTCGGAGGACCACGTCCGATGGCGGATGTTCATGGCGGAACGAATCGCGCTCGACCTCGATCCGGAAGCGTTCGGCGTGGAGGCGATGTACGTCATCGGCAGCACGAAGAACGGAACGGCCGGGCCGGGCAGCGACATCGATCTCCTGGTGCACGTGTCCGCGGGCGCGACGCCGGATCAGAGAGCGCGGGCGAGGTTCTGGTTCGAGGGATGGAGTCGATGCCTCGCCGAGATCAACTACCTGCGCACCGGTTACCGCACGGACGGCCTGCTCGACGTGCACTACCTCACCGACGAAGACCTCGCGAGGAAGACGAGCTTCGCAGTCAAGATCGGCGCGGTGACCGATCCGGCCCGGCCCCTCACACTCGGTACGGGCTCGGACGGATCGGGCGGGACGAGCGGCGCCTAGAGCAGATCGCGGGTCGCCCTTTCGGGCCGGTCCGGATCGAAGCGAACCAGCGCGAGTTCCGGCCCGTCATGGGCGGCGGACAGCAGCACGGTCTCGCCGATCCGGTCCTGCCAGCTCCCGGTGAGGCGGGCGGATTCGTGGACATGTCCGTGGAGCGTGAGGCGCGGCTGCCACGTTTCCACGAAACGACGGATGGCGATGCTGCCGACGTGAACGTCGACCGGGACATGGTCCACGGAGAGACCGTCGAGATCGGCGCGATCGAGCCGCGTCCGGTACGGCGGGGAGTGGAAGAGAAGGATCGCCGTCGAGGGGTCGAGGCCCGCGCGGAGTCGATCGAGATCTCCGGCGATGGTCGTCCATCGGATCTCGGCTTCCG
>JAGQIB010000616.1 GCA_020431545.1 Gemmatimonadota bacterium | reverse complement strand
TCACGCCGTGGCCGTCGATGACCACGCCGTCCACCGGGCAGATCTCGTGCGGGAAGATCGCGATCTCGTCGTCCGGGCGAACGTCGTCGAGCGGCACGTCCTCGATCGCGCCGCCGCGACGCCGGTGCGCGACCGTGGGCATGCGCCGGGCGAGCGCCTCGAGCACGGAGGAAGCGCTCCGCACCGCATAGTTCTCGAGCGCCTGCCCTCCGGACAGCATCAGCACCACGAGCGTGCCGGCCAGGTACTCGCCGAGGATCACGGACGTGACGATCGAGATGCCGGCCAGCAGGTCCGACCCGAACTCGCGATTCCACGCGAGGCGGAGAAGCTCGAGCACGAGCGGAATGCCCCCGAGCACGAGGGCCACGAGCAGCGGCACGTCCCAGGTGGCGAACCCGGCGACGGTTCCCGATACGTGCGCCAGGTAGCGAAGAACGAGATGCGTGACGATCGCCGCGATCGCCAGGATCGCGATCCGGGTCTCCGCATTCCTGAGCCAGTTCATGGCCGCTCCCGTGAGGACACGCGGGAGCAAAGCCCGGCGCCGGGAGAAGCGCAAGTACGCGGTTTCCCGATGCCCCGGAAAGGGCCGGAATCGCCGTCGGCGACCGACGACCGCCAACCGGGCAGCCGCCCGGGAGCAACTGCCAACCGGCCCCCGCTACGGACGGCCGACCGGCGATCAGCTCGCTTCGATCAGCTCGATCGGATTCCCCTCCGGATCGCGCACCACGAGACAGTCCCGTCCCGCGCTTCGGAGCGGTCCCTCCACCGCGCCGCCGCAGTCGCGGGCGAGCCGCCCCGCGGCGACGAGATCCGGCACGGCGATCAGGAACTGGTGGCGGGCCTGCCGCGCATCCACGCTCGCGATCTCGTTCGGGCAGAACAGCAGGTTCACGCCGGCGAGGTTCCCTCGCCAGAATCGGGCCTTCCCGGCCCGAAAGGGCCGCAGGCCGGTGTCGAAGACGGCGTTGTAGAAGGCGGCCATCGCCTCGCCGTCTTCCACGGCGAGGGTGATCTGGTGCAGCGACAGGAAGCCGGGATCGGACGCGGTGTCGGTCATCGCGGGCGCGTACGGCTCTCGGGGGACCGTTTCGCCGGGACGGCGCGGGGCTTTCGGCGTGCTCAAGACTCTTCGCTCCAGGGGGACGAACGGACTCACTGTATCCACGTTCCCCGGGAACGACGAGGGCGGGACGCCGTCAAAACGTCGTGAAGACGCGGACGGGACGGACGCGGGTCTCAGCGGGGGCGAACCGGGGACGTCCGTGCTCGCCACGCCGAGAGATCCCACCCGAGCAGCCGCTCGAGAGACTCCGTCTCGGGATCGAGCTCGTGGTGAAGGAACTCCCGATCCGCGGCGTCCATCGGGGCGTAGCTCTGCGCGAACACACGCTCCGTCGGGAGGCTCCACGGCGCGACATGGAGAAACTCCCACACGCGGGCGAGCGTCTCGTCGTGCCGATTCGCGAGATCCTCGTTCTCGAGGACGAGCACGCGCTCGCGTCCGAATCGGGCGAACAAGCGTTCGATCTGCCCCGCGTACCGGCCGCGATCCACGTACGACCAGTGACGATGCTGCCCTCCCGCCTTCGTGAGACGCGCCGGCTCCTGCGCGAGCGCCTGCCCGAACGGCAGCATCTCGTCGCCGCGGCCGGTCTCCATGACCCAGTGGGAGTAGGCGCGCTCCACGGGATCCCGCAGCACGAGAATCCAGCGCATCTCCGGATTGTACGCGGCGATCCGATCCACGCAGGGTCGCCAGTACACGTAGATCGGCGTCGCCTCGCCGACCACGCGCGTGTCCGGCCCCGGCGTGAAGAGTCGATGGTAGGCGGCCGGATCCGGCGTACCGTTCGCGAAGTCCTCGTCGCGGTCGAACCAGTGCGCCTCCTTCACGGACGAGAATGCGACCTCGGGGTGGGCCGCCACGAACTTCGCGAGCGCGGTGGTCCCGCCCTTCTGCACGCCGCCGATCACGAAGTCGACCATGATTGCCTCCCCTAACCCGGTACGTTCCACGTCGCGCGGATCGCGAGCAACACGATTCCTTGTGCGATCGCGAGCACGACCGTCTCCCGGAACGCGTAGCGGCTGCGCGCGATCGCCACCGCGAGCACGGCCGCCGGCATGAAGCTCATCCAGATGCGCCCCGTCTCCCCGAGAATGCGACCGGAGAGATCGAGCGGCACGAGCACCACGAGCAACGCGAGCGCGAACGGAATCTCGCGCGCGCGTCCGAACTCGTCGCGGCCGCCGCGGGGCCACGCGCGAACGTCGGCCACGACCTCGCCGAGCCACGCGACCGCGAGCGGAAGCCCCAGGAAGAGTGCCCAATCCACGGGATTCCAGGCGACCCAGGGCCAGTACGTGCGGTGGTGGCGCAGGCGCTGGACGAGGTCCGCCTGGCGCAGGCACTCGCGATACACGGCCGGCCAGTCGAGACCGTGCGCCGCGGCGATGGCGGGCACCACGAGAAAGCCGAGGCCGGTCGCCGCCGCGAGCGCCGCAATGCGACCCCGTCGCGGGAACGGATCGCCGCGACGCGCGGCAAGCAGCAGCAACCCCGTCGCCGCAAACGCCGTGAGCGCGATCGTGGGGATCGCCGTGAACGAGACGAACACCGCCGCGCCGGCCGTGAGGCCGGCGCCGAAAGCCGCCGCGAGCGCCGCCGGGCGCGTCGCGTAGCGCATCGCCTCCACGAGCAGCGCGGCCGCGGTCCAGCCGAGGAACAGCAGCAGGTGATCGGTGAGCGGCGTGAAGAGCAGGAAGCTCGGAACGGTGCTCATCAGGAGGACGGTCCCCGCGACGGCCGCGGGCTCGCAGCGTCCCCCCGCGAGCACGGCGAGCGGCGCGAGCGTGAGCGCCCCGATCGCCATCAGCAGGAACCCGGCGGCCAGTGCGCCCGCCCGCTCCGCGTCCGTGGTGCCCGCGAGTCCGCGCGGTACACCGCCGAGACGCTCGCCGAGATCGAGCAGCCATTGCGTCCGCTCCGGGCGATCCGCCCAGCGGTTGACGGCGTGGTAGAACAGTGCGCGTCCGGGCGGCTGCGACGGTCCGTGGACCGTGAAGCTGCCCTGGCGGCGCGCGTAGGTGCGGAGGAACTCGTCCACGTCGTCGATGTCCGTCGCGGTCGTGTGATGGCTCGTGAACGACGGATCGATCACGCGCCGCGCGACGTTCGACAGCCCGCCCGGCTCGGCGGCCGTGAGCGCCAGCATCTGCGCGAAGACGAGCGCCATCGCGAGCCCGAGCCAGCCCGCGCGCGCCGCGACGTGTCCCGTGGTCCACGCGCGGCGGA
>JAGQIB010000615.1 GCA_020431545.1 Gemmatimonadota bacterium | reverse complement strand
GCGTGCTGCACCGCGTCGCAGAGCTGGAGGAACAGGCCGAGACGCTCCTCCACGGAAAGGCCGCGGTCGTCCGCGTAGTCGGTGAGCGGCCGCCCGTCCACGTACTCCATCACGAAGTACGGCTGCCCGTCGGCAGTGGCGCCGGCGTCGTACACGCTCGCGATGTTCGGGTGGTCCATGAGCGCGAGTGCCTGACGCTCGGCCTCGAACCGGCTCAGGACCTGCGTGGAGGCGGCGCCCACGCGCAGGAGCTTCAGCGCCACGCGTCGCTGGAGCGGTTGCTCCTGCTCGGCCAGGAACACGACACCGAACCCGCCCTCGCCCACGACCTCCAGCAATCGATAAGGACCGACCCACTCGCCCGCGCCGGGCGGCGACGTCAGCAGCCGCAGCCCGGGCGGTTCCGGCTCGGGGTCGCCGCCGGCTTCGTGCGCGGTGAGCAAGGCGTCGAGGCGCGAGCGCAGGGCGGGGTCGGGAGCCTCCTGCTCCAGCCACTCCCGCCGCCGCTCGGCGGGTTGCTCGAGCGCTTCGTCGAACAGCCGGCGAAGGAGGCTCCAGGACGGGGGGTCGCTCATGGGGTTTCCGGGACGGGGCCGGCGGGCGGATTGCCCGGCACCCACGACTCTAGAGAAACCGCGGCTTCGCGGTCAACGGGGGCGACGCGGGCGGAGAGAGACGGCGGATCGACGGATGACACCTTCGCCGCGGCCCGGCAATGTCTCCGCCCGGAGGGCGTGCCCGATGCGCGAGACGGTCCGGTTCCTGAAAGGCAACGTTCGCTTTCTCGCGTTCGGCTTCGCGCTGACGTTCTTCTCGTCTTTCGGGCAGACGTTCTTTCTCTCCCTGTTCGCGGGCGAGATCCGCGAGCAGTTCTCTCTCTCGCACGGCACGTGGGGACTCGTGTACTCCCTCGCGACGCTCGCGAGTGGGCTCACCGTCGGGCGCCTGGGGGCGGGCATCGACCGGATGAGCCTGCCGCGCTACACGGCGCTCGTGTGCGGCGCGCTCGTGGTGTCCGCGTTCGGGTTCGCCGCCGTGACCTCGATCGCCACGCTCGCGATCGCGGTGTTCGCGATGCGCCTCACCGGGCAGGGCCTCATGGGGCACGTCGCGATGACGAGCATGGCGCGGTACTTCGAACGCGAGCGCGGGCGCGCCATCTCGATCGCGCTGCTCGGTTTCCCCGTGGGCGAGGCGACCCTGCCACCCCTGGCGGTCGGACTGAAGGCCACGCTCGGCTGGAGGGGAACCTGGCTGCTGGTCGGCGGAGCGCTCGCGATCGTACTGGTTCCTCTGGCGCTCGCTCTCCTCCGGGGGCACGACCGGCGACACGAGGAGTGGGCCGCGCGGGCCGCGGCGCCGGCTTCCGCGCGAGACGGCGCCGCGACCGCCCGCGACTGGACGCGCGCGGAGGTCCTGCGCGACCCGCGCTTCTGGCTCGTCCTGCCGGCCGCCGTCACCTGCGGCTTCCTGCTGACCGGACTGTTCTTCCACCAGGTGCACCTCACCGAGGCCAAGGGCTGGAGCCTCGAGTGGTACGCGCTCGGGTTCTCCGGTTTCGCCGTCTCGCAGATCGTGTGCACGCTCGGCGCCGGTCCGCTCGTGGACCGCTACGGCGCGCGCCGATTGATGGCGGTGTTCCTCGGACCGATCGCCGCGGGACTCGTGGTTCTCGCGACGCGGTCCGAGACGATCTCCGCGTTCCTCTACCTTGCCTTGGCCGGCGTCTCTTCCGGATCGAGTCGCACGATCGCCGGCGCGTTCTGGGCCGAGACGTACGGGACGAAGCATCTCGGATCCATCCGCGCCATGCTCTCCGCCATGTTCGTGGTGGCAACCGCCGTGGCGCCCGTGTCCATGGGCGCGTTGATCGATCGTGGCGTTTCCATGGAGACGATTGCCTGGCTCGGCTTCGCGTGGACGATCCTGGCGGCGGGGCTCGCGGCCTTCGCGGTGCGAGGAGCGGGCAACCGATCAAGCGCCTAGGGCGAACGGTCGATCGACGGGGGCAGACCCCTCGGAGACCGTGGTGACCACTTCCACCGCACGCTGCGCGCTGTGTTTCGGACGGCTCGACGAAGGGAGCACGGACGTGGCCGGCGAGACGCTGTGCCGCACCTGCGCTCACCTGGCGGCACCGTCTTCGGCTTCGGCCACCCACCACCCCCCGCCCGCCCAGGGGTATGCGCCGGCCGTGCGGGACCGGCAAGTGCGCGAGGTGCCGCCGCATCTCGATCAGGACGTCGACTCGGTCGCGGAGCGCGTCTGCCGTGAGGCCGGCGTGCCGCTCACCGCGGATCCGGAGTTCGTCGACGAGGCGTCGCGCCCGCTGTTCTCGGGTGAGGGCACCTTCGGGCAGCGTCTTCTCCGCGACGTCCGTGAGTGGTGCGCGGGCCGGAGGTGGCAGGTTCGAGTCCCCGTCCTCTTCTTCTTCGCCTGGCTGTGGATCCGGCACTCGTCGGATTACGAGTACCAGTCCGTGTTCAAGGGGTTGAACCTCGGGATCCACGAGCTTGGTCACTACGTGTTCGCTCCGGGCGGCGACCTCCTGGCGGCGCTCGGCGGATCCCTGCTGCAGTGCCTCGTCCCGTTCATCGCCATGGCGATGTTCGTGAAGCAGCGGGACTGGTTCGCGGTGTCGTTCGCGTGGGGATGGCTCGCGACGAACTACTTCGAGCTCGCGCCGTACGTCGGCGACGCGGTGCGGATGGAGCTGCCGCTCGTCACGCCCGGCGGCGGCCATCCGATCCATGACTGGAACTACATCCTCGGGGATCTCGGCTGGCTTCGCTACACGGAGAGCCTCGCAGCCGCGCACACGTTCGCTGCGCACGCGAGCATGATCGTGTGTCTCGCGTCCATGACCTGGATTCTGTTCGAGATGTTCCGCGCGAAGGCACCGGCGCGCTAGCGCAAGCCGGCGGGGGTCGTGCTTCTCAGCGCGTCGTCGTCTCCGAGAGGACGATCTCGAACCGCCGCCGCGCCGCCGCCGTGTCGACGTCCGGCGCGTGGCGCTCCA
>JAGQIB010000614.1:519-3294 GCA_020431545.1 Gemmatimonadota bacterium | reverse complement strand
GCTTGCCGCGCTGGATCGTGAACTCCACGTCCTGCATGTCACGGTAGTGCTTCTCGAGCGTGCCCTGGATCTTCGTGAGCTGCGCGTAGACCCTCTTGTTCGTGGCCTTGAGCTTCTCGATCGGCTGCGGCGTCCGGATGCCCGCCACGACGTCCTCGCCCTGCGCATTCATGAGGAACTCGCCGTAGAAGCGCTTGTCGCCCGTGGCCGGGTCGCGCGTGAAAGCGACGCCGGTGCCGGAGTCCTCGCCGAGGTTGCCGTACACCATCGCCTGCACGTTCACCGCGGTGCCCCACTCGGCCGGAATGTCGTTCAGCCGCCGGTACGCGATGGCGCGATCGTTCATCCAGGACCCGAACACGGCGCCGATCGCGCCCCACAGCTGCTTGAACGGATCCTCGGGGAACGGCTTCCCGGTTCGCTCGCGGATCGCGTCCTTGAACTTCTTGACCAGGTCCTTCAGGTCCAGTGCGGACAGCTCGCTGTCGTACTTCACGCCGCGGCGACGTTTCTTCTTCTCGAGGATCTCCTCGAACGGATCGACGTCCTTCGACGACTCCGGCTTCATGCCGAGCACCACGTCGCCGTACATCTGCACGAATCGACGGTACGAGTCGTAGGCGAAGCGCGGATCCTGCGACTGCTCGATCAGCCCCTGCACGGTGACGTCGTTCAGTCCGAGGTTCAGCACGGTATCCATCATGCCGGGCATCGAGACCCGCGCGCCCGACCGGACGGACACGAGCAGCGGATTCTGCGCGTCGCCGAAGACGGCGCCCATCGCCCGCTCGACCTTCCGGAGGGCCTGGTGCACCTCGTCCTGGAGGCCGTCGGGGAAGCGGCGGGCGTTCTCGTAGTAGCGGGCGCAAATCTCCGTCGAGATGGTGAAGCCGGCCGGGACCGGGATCCCGATCCGGGTCATCTCGGCGAGATTGGCTCCCTTTCCGCCCAGGTGATTACGGTCCTGAGCCCGCCCGTCGGCCTTGCCATCGCCGAAGAAAAAGACCGCGTTTGGCTTCGAAGTCGGCATCTGGCACCTCCGGGGAGCCGGGACGCTCGCAAGAAATGGGCTCGTGGCGACAATCTTGCCACCGGAGTCGATCCACCGGCTCTCGCGGGGAGACCCCTCGAACGGCGCAAGTTAGACCAGGAGGCCCAATTGGGCAAACGAAACATCCTTTCCTTCGGAAACCACTTGGTCCGTGGTTCGAAGATTGTGTCCGGACGTTTCGATCGCGGGGTCATGACATCGGCCGCGCAAGTCCTGGTGCCGTCCGGGCCGGGCCGGACACCGAGTGCGCTCCGCCGTCGGCAGACACACTCTTCGCACCACAACGAACGGGCCACCGGGTAGAGTCACGGGATCGTGCGACGTTTCTACGGATGGTTCGGAATCGCGGCGCTCGCGGTCCTGGTGCGGGCGCTGTTCCTGGCGGAGTTCTCGGAGACGGTGGCGTTCCGGTCCCCCGTCGTGGACGCGTACACGTACGACCAGCAGGCGCGGAGCGTGGCGGCGGGCGGGCCTTCGGCGCTGGAGCTGCCCTACTACCAGCCGCCGCTCTACTCGATGGTGCTCGGCGCGCTCTACTCCGTGGCGCCGGGCCCCTGGGGACCAAGGGTCTTGCAGGCGGCCCTGGGGGTCCTGACAGCCGTGCTGGTCGGACTCGTCGCGGCGAGGATCGGCGGGCGTCGGGCCGGGTACGTGGCGGGGGCGCTGTTCGCGCTCTACGGGCCGGCGTTGTGGATGGAAGGAGAACTCCTTCCGCCGACGCTGGTGCTCACCACCACCACGACCGCGATCTGGTTGCTCGGGCGCGCGGACCGCGCCGAACGACCGCTCCGAGCGCTCGTGGGAGCCGGAGTTCTGCTCGGCGTCGCCTCCGCGGCCAGGCCGACAAGTATTCTTTTCGGCATTCTAGCCGGCGTCTGGTGGGCCCTCGGGGGCGGGCGAGGGTCCCGCGCCGAGACCACGCGTCCCCGCCGCCGCCTCCGGTCCGCAATCGCCTTCGGTCTCGCGATCGCCCTCCCGATCCTGCCGTTCACGATCGCGAACCGGGTCGGCGGCGGAGAGAACGTCGTCGTGTCGTACAACGGAGGCATCAACTTCTACCTCGGCAACGGGGCGAACTCGGACTCGCTCACCGCGATCCAGCCGGGCCATCACTGGGACAGGCTCCAGATCGCCCCCTGGGCGGCGGGGGTACGGTCCCGGGTGGGCGAGTCGAACTACTGGTTCGAACGGGGCCTCCGCGAGGCGGCGGCGGATCCGGGGGCCTGGGTCGCCGCGCTGGGACGCAAGTTCGTCCGTCTCCTGGACGCGCGCGAGACCCCCCGGAACACGGACTTCGAGGTCGCTCGACGTGAGTCGCGTGTGCTCGCCGCCCCCCTCGCGAGCTTCGCGCTCGTGGCACCGCTCGCGCTTCTCGGGCTGTGGCTCGGCTTCGCGGACCCGTCGAGTCGTCGGCTGCGGAGCCTGCTCGTCCTGCTGCTGGTCGCGGTGGCGATCGAGAACCTCGCGTTCTTCGTGGCCGCGCGTTACCGCCTCGAAGCGGTGCCGTCGCTCTGCATCCTCGCCGGTGTCGGAGCGGACTCCGTGCTCCGCTCGCGAGGCCGTCCGATCCTCGCCCTCCTCGTGGCGGCGGGATTCGCAGGGTTCGTGCTCGTGGATTGGCTCGGGGAGAGGTCGGTCGACGAAGCCCGCGCCGCGATCAACCGATCCGTGGCGCTGCAGCGGGCGGGCTTCGAGGCGAGCGCGGCGCGCGCCCTCGAGGACGC
>JAGQIB010000614.1:0-431 GCA_020431545.1 Gemmatimonadota bacterium | reverse complement strand
GACGCGGCACTGGCGCTCGCGCCGGACTATGTGCAGGTTCTCCTGGTCAGGGGAAGACTCCTCGAGCAGATCGGAAGAGCGGACGAAGCCGGCGAGTCCTACCGGCGGGCGGTCCAGGCCGATCCGTTCGAGAAGCAGGCCCGTTCGGCCTACGGCGTCTGGCTCGCGATCCGGCATCGCTACGAGGAGGCGCGCGTCGAGTTCGAGGCCGGACTCGCGATCGACCCGACCGATCCCGATCTCCGGCACAACCTGGGGAACCTGGAACGGGTCCAACCGGGTTCGTGATATCATGCCGCGGTTTGTCGACCCCGCGGAGGAGCCGATCTTGTCCAAGGCCCGGTCGAAAGCCCGTTCGTCTCGTTCCCCCTCCCTCGGTGTGCTCGCGGCGCTGGTGGGGCTCGCCGGCGGGCTGGCGGTGCCCCTCTGGT
>JAGQIB010000027.1 GCA_020431545.1 Gemmatimonadota bacterium | reverse complement strand
CTGATGTCCACGCTGCACACGATCGACGCGGCGCAGACCGTGAACCGCGTGATCTCGTTCTTCCCGACCCACCAGCACGCCGAGGTCCGGCTCCTGCTCTCGTCCTGCCTGCAGGCGATCGTGAGCATGCGTCTCGTGCCCCGCGCCGACGGCCAGGGCCGGGTGCCCGCGGTGGAGTGCCTGCTCTGCACGCCCACGATCCAGGAGTACATCATCGACCCGGCCAAGACCGTGGCGATCCGGCAGGCCATCCAGGAGGGTCACCTCCAGTACGGCATGCAGACCTTCGACCAGTCGCTGATGAAGCTGTACCGGGAAGGCCTCATCACGTACGATGACGCCCTCTCGAACAGCACGAGTCCCGACGAGTTCAGCCTGCGGGTCAAGGGCATCGAGGCGACTTCGGATACGAGCTGGAACCAGTTCGAAGGTCAGAACGAGCTGGAGTCGAACATCTCCGAAGGCGTCTGAGCGCGCGGCGGGTGCCGCGCCTCGCCAGTCGAGGGCGCGCGCACCACGGGTGAGCCGTGTTCAACAAGATCCTGATCGCGAATCGCGGTGAGATCGCCGTCCGCATCATCCGGGCCTGCCGCGAGATGGGCATCGAGACGGTCGCGGTCCACAGCGAAGCGGACGACGACGCGCTGCACGTGCACATGGCCGACGAGGACGTGTGCATCGGGCCGCCCGCCGCGACCGAGAGCTACCTCAACATTCCCCGCATCATCAGCGCGGCCGAGATCACCGGCTGCGACGCCGTGCATCCCGGCTACGGGTTTCTCTCCGAGAGCGGCAAGTTCGCGGAGATCTGTGCGTCGTGCGGGCTGACGTTCATCGGGCCGGCGCCCGACTCGATCCGCGCGGTGGGCGACAAGGCGGCCGCGCGCGAGACGATGAAGGCGGCCGGCGTGCCGATCCTGCCGGGATCGGACGGTCCGCTCGGGAGCATCGAGGAAGCGCGGAGCGTGGCGGAGGAGATCGGCTACCCGGTGCTGCTCAAGGCGTCGGCCGGCGGCGGTGGGCGCGGGATGCGCCGCGTGTACGAGGCCGAGGACCTCGAAGGTGCGTTCACGGCGGCGTCGAGCGAGGCGCAGGCCGCGTTCGGGAACGGAGAGCTCTACCTCGAGCGACTGGCGCAGAACCCGCGTCACGTCGAGGTGCAGGTGATGGGGGACACGCACGGGCATGTGGTGCATCTGTTCGAGCGCGAGTGCTCCGTGCAACGTCGGCACCAGAAGCTCATCGAGGAGAGCCCCAGCCCGGCGCTGGACGAGGCCACGCGGCGCGCGCTGTGCGAGGCCGGCGTGCGCGCGGCCGAGGGCGTGAACTACGCGGGCGCGGGTACGGTGGAGTTCCTGCTCGACTCGCAGGGGCGTTTCTATTTCATGGAGATGAACGCGCGCATCCAGGTCGAGCATCCGGTGACGGAGCTGATCACGGGCCGCGACCTCATCAAGGAGCAGATCCGGGTGGCGGCCGGCGAGCCGCTCTCGTTCCGGCAGCAGGACCTGCGCTCGTTCGGGCACGCGATCGAGTGCCGCGTGAACGCGGAGGATCCGGCGCGCGACTTCGCGCCGAGCCCGGGCACGGTGACGGGGCTGCACCTGCCGGGCGGTCCCGGCGTGCGCGTGGACACGCATCTGTTCGCCGGCGCCTCGATTCCGCCGTACTACGATTCGCTCGTGGCCAAGGTGCTCGCGTTCGGCGCGAACCGCACGGAGGCGATCTCGCGCATGAAGCGGGCGCTCGGCGAGTTCTCGCTCGAGGGCGTCAAGACCACGGTGCCGCTGCTGCTCGAGATCCTGGACGACGAGCCGTTCGTGTCCGGCCGGTACGACACCGGTTACCTGGACGCGAAGCGCGCGGCCGCACGCGAGCGGGTGGCGGCCGGCGCTTGACGCGTTCCGTGGTCGAGGTCCTCGCCGGACCGCACGCACTCCCGGAGCTGGAGCTCGCCGAGCGCGCGTGCGTCGTGATCGACGTGCTCCGCGCGGGGACCACGATCGCGCACGCGCTCGCGGCCGGCGCGCGGGGTGTGGTGCCGGTGGCCACGGTGGAAGACGCGATGCGTCGCGCCCAGAGCCTCGGGCGCGAATCCACGTTGCTCGGCGGCGAACGCGGCTGCAGGAAGATCGACGGCTTCGACCTCGGGAACTCGCCGGCCGAGTACGTGCCGGAAGTCGTGCGCGGCAAGACGATCGTGCTCTCCACCACGAACGGCGCGCGCGGCCTCGCGGCGTGTGCCCGCGCCCGCCGGTGCGTGGCCGGCGCGTTCGTGAACCTCTCCGCGACCGTGCGGCTCCTGGCCGGCGAGCCGACGATCACGCTCGTGTGCGCCGGTTCGGGCGCGCACTTCTCGCAGGAAGACTTCGTGTGCGCCGGCATGCTGGCCGAGCGCCTCGAGGCCGGCGGGGCGCGCCTGGACGACGGGGCGCGGGCCGCGCGGGACGTCGCGCGTGGGGCGGCGGGGGACCTCGCCGCGTTCCTGGCGGGGACCGATCACGGGCGGCGCCTGGAGGAGGCCGGCTTCGGGAGCGATCTGCCGCTGGCCGCGGACGTGGATCGCTTCGACTTCGTGCCGGTGCTGACGGATGGGGTGCTGGGAGTGGTCCGGCCGGAGTAGCGGTCAGGAGTTCAGGCGCCACACCGCGAGGGCCCAGTAGTCCGCGTAGATCAGGAAGATCGAGTAGGGAAGGAACGCCAGCTGGGCGACTCGATCGACCCGGGCGGCCGCGAGGAGCAGGGCGAGCGCCATCTCGTTGTAGGGTACGAGCAGTACGAGCGCCAGGAGGCGACCGTGCGCTCCGAAGAAGGCCCAGTTCCAGACAGCATTCGTGAGCATCAGAGCGACGGCCAGGCCGAGAGTGACGCGCCGCCACCCGCCTGGTTTGCCGTGCCCAATGAGTCGGTACAGCACGACGAAGCAGACGACGTAGTAGGCGACGCCGATGACGCACCACCCCCAGAACGGTGGCGACACGGAGGGTGTCGTCAGGCGTGCGAATCTCGATGCCACATTCTGGCCCGATATCGTGGCTTCGAAAGCCGCGGCCAGAAGACAGATCGTCGTGGCCCAAACGGCGGCCCTCGGACCCGATTCGTTCCGCATTCCGATTCCCCCGAGTTCGCGTACTCCGTGAGTGATCGCCGCCCGACAGGTCGGATCGGTTTCCGGCGCGGGCGATGCGACCGTAGCAGTCGCGCAGGAGTCGGGACTTTCAGGAACGTCCGAATTTCTGTCCGCCCGTGAACGGCAGAGAGTCGCGATGCGTCCCACGCTCAGCAAGCCCCGCCGGGGACCGGTTCACTCTCGTGCAAGGTGGGAAGAACAGGATGTCGTTTCATCGACCGAGGTCTGCGGCCCTGCTCGCGCTCATCGCCGTCGCGAGTCCGGCGACTGCCCCGGGCGGTCCGCTCGTCTCGGTCGACGTCTACGGGACGACCCGCCTCAGCCCAGAGACCGTGCGCCGGCACCATGATCCGGCCTTGACGCGGCTGGCGGCGCTGTACGGGGAGGACACGGAAGAAGTCCAGACGCTCGAGACGCAGATCGAAACGTGGATCCGCGGACGCGGTCCGTTCGCGTGGGTCGGAGTCTCCCGGATCGAGCAGTACACGTCGGAGTTTCCGATCCAGATCACGATCGATGTCGTGGAGGAAGCGGATGCGGCAAGGCGCATGCCGTTCCGGGAAGCGCCGGACGGACGCAGAACCTCCCCGGAGGATGCGCGAGACCTCCTGGATGCATGGAAGGCCTACGAACGGCGCGCGGGGGAACTCTTCCGGGCCGGGGAACTGCCCGCCATCGCATGTGAAGCGCACCACTGCCTCTGGGGCTTCCGGCATCCGGAACTGCGCGCGTACGGGGAACGCTTCGATCGCGAGGTGCCGGGGCAGAGCGAGGCGCTCGTTCGTGTCCTGCGATACGCCTCGGAGCCCGGCGACCGAGCGACGGCAGCGTTCCTGCTGGGTCACGTCGAGAGTGCCCAAGAGATCGTCGACGCTCTGCTCCCGTCGATCCGCGATCCGAGCAGCTGGGTTCGGAACAACGCGATGCGGGTCCTGGCTCAGATCTCCCGCGAGCCGGGCGTCGTGATTCCGCTCGGACCCGTTCTGCCGGCGCTGGACTATCCGACCGTGCGTGATCGGAACAAGGCGCTGGCCATCGTTCGCAACCTCACGGGAACCGTGGAGAATCGCGCGACGTTGATCCTCGACGCCGGAGACACGCTCCTGGCCTTGCTGCGCCTGGAGCAAGCGGCCAACCACAACAACGCGCACCTCACCCTCACGCGGCTGGCGGGCCGAGACCTCGGGGAGCGTGACTACGAGGCGTGGGAGGGATGGTTGTCCGAGGAGCGCGGAAAACTGTCCGCCGAGCCGGCGCGCTAGCACCGTGTGATCGATTGCGGTGCGATCTCATCGGTGCCGCTCCTGGAGTAACCTCCCGGGGCGCGTTCGACGTAGCCAGTTTCGGACGAATCTGGAAGCGCGGTTCGGGGGAGGCGGACAGGATGGGAGCGTCCCATTCGCTGTGTCCTCCCAACCAGGATCGTCCGATGTCCCGATCGCTTCTCGCCTTCGCCCTCCTGATTCTTGTCACGCCGCCGCTCCACGGTCAGACGATGACGACGCTCGTGCCGGATTTCGGCGGGAACGACGGCATCTCCATCGACGCGGCGGGCAACGTGTACGTCAATGCCCGCGGCCTCAACTTCAACGGTCGCCGAGTGCTGCGCGTGGAACCCGACGGCACGTACGCTCCGTATGCCACGATGCTCGATCCGTTTCCGGTCGGGAGCGTGTTCGACGGCGCGGGGAACCTCTACGTGACCGGCGCGAACTTCGGGAACGTCCGTCGCATCGCACCGGATGGCTCGCACGAAGTCATCGCGACCGGGATGCCGGGCGCCGGCGGTCTCGAGTTCGACGGAGAGGGCAACCTCTACTGCTCCGCCTTCAATGCGAACTGGGTGGCGAAGATTGCGCCCGACTCCACGATCACGACGTTCGCGATCGGTGGGCTCGTCAACGGCCCGACAGGCTTGGCGTACCGAGCCGCGGAGAACTGCCTCTACAACGCGAACTGGTTCGACGGCAACGTGACCCGCTACGAGCTGGATGGCACGGGCACGCTGTTCGCCGTGCTGCCGGAGTTTCCGATCGGTCCCCTCGTCATCGTCGGGGATTTCCTCTACGCTTCCGCGCCGGAATCGAATCGCATCTACCGGATCGAGCTCGCGACCGCGAGCGTGTCCGTGTTCGCGGGGACCGGCGTGGCCGGTGACCTCGACGGAGATCTGTCGGTCGCTCAGCTCCGGTATCCGGTCGGGATCAACGCCACGCAGGACGGGAGTCTGTTCTACGTATCGGACCTGGGACCGGCCGGGCGCGGTCGGCTGCGCCGGATCTACCTGACACCGACCGGG
>JAGQIB010000613.1 GCA_020431545.1 Gemmatimonadota bacterium | reverse complement strand
ACCGGTGGAGTCCGCCACGCTGGAGCGGGCGCCGGCGGCCGGGGGACGCGAACCGGCCGAGCTGAGGAGGCTGGAGCGGATCCTGACGGAGCTGGAACCGGTCCGCCGCGCCGTGATCACGTTGCACTACCTGCGCGACTTCCCGGTGGTCGAGGTGGCCGAGATCCTGGATCTGCCCGAGGGCACGGTGAAGACGCACCTGTTCCGCGCCCGGGCCACGTTGCGTGCGGCCTGGGAGAGGGAGACGAGCCGTGAACTGCTCTGAGTTCGCGCGCTGGCTCGACGAGGGGCGTCCCGCCGGCGAGCGCGCGGTGGCGGATGCGCACGCCGCCGCCTGTGCCCGATGCGCCGCGGCTGACGAGCGAGACGCCACGATCGGAAGCCTGCTCGCACAGAGGTTCGCCCTGGCGCCGCCGAACTTCACGGCCTCGGTTCTCGCGCGCCTGCCCGCGGCGCGGCGGGAGTTCGTGCCCGAGAGTCCGCCCGATCCGTACCCCTGGTTCGTGCAGATCCTGCTCGAACCGTCCACGGTGCTCGGACTCGTGCTCGGCGGCGTGTACGCGATGTGGGTCGGGAACCTGTGGAGCGTGGTGCGGGCTGCGGCGACCGGCGGGGTCGCCCGATGGCTCGACGCGCTCGCGATCTTCCCGGCCGATGTCGCCATGGGGCTCGCCTGGGCGTCGCTGGGTATCGTGGTCGCCGGTGCGTCGTGGCTCGCGTACCGAGTCGCGGCCGCGGCGAGCGGCGACGCACCGGTGCATTGACGGCCGCCCGGCCGCGATAACGGTGGCCGTCTCCTCGGCCGCGGCGCTATGTTCTCCTCCGGTTGCAACCTCCGGAGGCTCCCGTGAGCTGGTGGATCTGGGTCGTGCTCGGCGCAATCCTGCTCGGCGCCGAGGTCGTCGTCACCACGGACTTCTGGCTCGTGTTCTTCGGCGCCTCCGCCCTCGTGGTCGGCCTGCTCGGCGCCTTCGGCGTCGTGCTGACTCCGCCGCTGCAGTGGGGACTGTTCGCCCTCGTCGCGGTGGCGGGGCTGGTCGCCTACCGCGGGCCACTCAAACGACGACTCGCTCGAGTGGATCGGGAGATGGGACCGGAGCTCGTGGGCGAGTCGGCCGTCGCGCAGGGGGAACTCGCCGAGGGGCAGCGGGGGAAGGTGGAACTCCGGGGCACGCTCTGGGATGCGCGCAACGAAGGGCCGGAACCGATCGCCGAGGGCGGGCGGTGCGAGGTCGTTCGCGTGGATGGACTCACGCTCACCGTTCGCTCCGAGTGAGAGCGAACCGCGGAGAGAAGCCATGGAAACCCTGATTCCCGTCGTCGTCGTGGCGGTGATCGTGCTGATCACGGTCGCGCGGACCGCGATCGTGGTGCCGCAGCAGTCCGCGTACGTGGTCGAGTACCTCGGCAAGTACCGCAAGACGCTGCACGCGGGCTTCCACATCCTCGTGCCGTTCGTGGAGAAGGTGGCCTACAAGCACAACCTCAAGGAGATCGCGCTCGACATCCCGGAGCAGATCTGCATCACGCGGGACAACGTGCAGGTCGGTGTGGACGGAGTTCTCTATCTCAAGGTGCTCGACCCGCAGCGCGCGTCGTACGGGATCACCGATTTCGTGTTCGCCATCGCGCAGCTCGCGCAGACCACGTTGCGGAGCGAGATCGGGAAGATCGATCTCGACAAGACGTTCGAGGAGCGCGGGGCGATCAACATGTCCGTGGTACAGGAACTCGACAAGGCATCCGATCCGTGGGGAGTCAAGGTTCTCCGATACGAGATCAAGAACATCAACCCGCCCCACGACGTGCTCAGCGCGATGGAGA
>JAGQIB010000612.1:2236-2880 GCA_020431545.1 Gemmatimonadota bacterium | reverse complement strand
CGACGGTCTTGTCTCCACGTCCCCCCGCGCCTAGAGTCTTGCCCGTCCGGGCTACCCCCGCCCGGACGGGAGGCTCGCCGTGGAACTCATCATCGGCATTCCGGTCTGGATCTTGTTCGGGATCCTCGGCGCCTGGATCGCCACCACCAAGGGCCGATCGGGTTGCGGGTGGTTCCTGATCTCCGCGTTCCTCGGGCCGATCGGGTTGATCCTCGCGGCGATCGTGAAGAAGAAGGGCTGACACGGCCCGCCGACTAGCCGCCGAGCCTCGCCCGCACCCGCGACGCCAGGAAGTCCGTGTCCGGGAACCACGGTCGCACGCGGTCGATCTGACCCTGCAGCGCTGCCGGCCCCTCGGTCGCCGCGACGATCAGCGACGCCTCCACCGCGCTCGCGTACGTCCGCCACACCCGGAAGTACGGATCGTGACGCGGGATCAGTGACTCGCGATCTCCGGCCACGGCTTCGTCGGTGAGGCGCGCGCGGATCCGCGCGAGATTCGCCGCGTCCATGGGCCCGACGTCCGGAATCCCCGGCGTCGCGTCGGCGGGAAGCGAGCGAAGCAGCAACCCCTCGGGGTACGTGCGCGCCTGACGGATCCAGCCGATCTCCTGCGGGTGATCCTGGCAGCCCCAGTCGACGTA
>JAGQIB010000612.1:0-2123 GCA_020431545.1 Gemmatimonadota bacterium | reverse complement strand
TCGAACGGAACACGGGTCGCCTCGCAGAGATCGGGATACTCCCGCGCGAGATACGCGAGATACCAGTGGCGCCTCAGCATCAGGACGTCGATCACACGGAGGTCCGGGCGCCATCCCTCGACGTGGCGGAGGTAGAGATACGGCGCGTACAGATTCCACTCGGCGGTGAGCACCACCGCTCCGGGGGGAAGCTCGCCGAGCGCCTCCACCACGAACGTGCGCGCCGTGCGGTCCGAACGCAGATCGCACAGCGGCCCGTTCCGGATGACCGAGAAGGCGACTCCCGCCAGACACGCCACGATCGCGACCGGAGCTCCGAAGCGCGCGCGACCGGCGAGTGCGTGGACGCCGACCGCAGCCGCCAGGAACCAGGCGAGCGTGGCCGGAAGGTCGTAGGCCACGCGGTCCTCCGGTCCCGCGACGTAGTTGACGGAGAGCAGCAGGTTCAGCGCGATCGCGGCGATCAACACGACCGCGGCGGCATGTCCGGTCCCCCGATCCCGCTTGCTGCCCGTCGCGAGGCGGAACAGTCCGAACGCGACGAGTGCCGCGGCGATCCAGCCGCCACCGTTCACGAGCGTGAGGAAGAAGTCCCCGGCCACCCGCTTCATCTCCTCGGGCGAGCTGCCGACCTGTTGCGCGTACTGCGCGCCGCGAAGGTGGCGGAGCAGCAGCTCGAACGAGTCGATGCCGCCCCAGTTCAGCGCCGGATCGTGGCGTGCGGCCACGAACAGGTACAGGTAGAGCGCGAGCGAGCCCACGACCGCGGAGACCGTCGTGACCCAGAAGCGACGGGTCCGGTACAGCGTGGGGCGAACGAGCGCGACGAGCACGAGCAGCACCGGGAATGCGAGCGCGGCCGTCGCGTGGTGATTCGCGAGGCCGAGGGACGCGGCGATCGACGCGCCGGTCACGGAGCGCCACGCGGCGGCCGGTGCGGGAGCCGAGGCGGGCGTGGACCGGAGACGCACGGCGGCGTCCCAGGCGAACGCCCAGGTGGTGGCGGCGAGGAACGTGTTCAGCGCGTAGACCTCCGCCACGGAGGACCAGGTCCACGGGTTGTAGGCGACGGCGAACATCACCCCGGCGCCGACCGCGGCGATCAGGCGGGGTCGAGATTCCCCGACCTCGCTCCGGGAATCGGCCTTGCGTGAGCCGCCCGGTGCGGAGCCGAGGAACGCGAGCAGCCTCTCGGCCGCGATCACGAGGGCGCCGACCGCCGCCGCCATCCAGAACGCGGACATGAGGTTCAGCGCACGAGCGGCGCCGCCCGCCACCGGCAACGTCGCGAAGACGCGACCGGCGAGCAGCCACAGCGGAACGCCCGGCGGGTGCGCCACGCCGCCCGTGGCCGCCGCGAGCGAGAGCTCGCCGCTGTCCACGAGCCCCACGTCGGGTGCCGCCGTCGTTCCGTAGAGCAGAGCGGCGGCTCCGAACACGAGGACCGCCGCGATCCAGACGTTGCGCATCCCGGGAATCTACCGCGATTGTCCCGCTCGTGCGCGCCCGGTAGACTTCCGCGTCTCGTCACTCGAAGTCTCCGGCCGTGGGCCATTCCGAGACGGCCCCATCGCCCGAGTCGCCGCCCTCGAAGGGAACCCCCGTGCGCCCGATCGTTCTCACCATCGCCGGCTCGGACAGCTCGGGCGGCGCCGGGATCCAGGCCGACCTCAAGACCATCTCGGCGCTGGGCGCGTACGGTGCGAGCGTCCTCACGGCGATCACGGCCCAGAACACGCGCGGCGTTCAGTCCGCCGAAGACCTCTCGGTCGCGATCGTCGCGGCGCAGCTCGAGTCCGTGTTCGGCGATCTGGACGTCGCGGCGGTGAAGACCGGCATGCTGTCTTCGGCCGCGATCGTGGAAGCGGTGGCGGGCGCGGTGGGGCGTCGTCGGCCGCGCGCGCTCGTCGTCGACCCCGTGATGATCTCCAAGACCGGCTTTCCGCTGCTGAAAGACGACGCCGTGCGGGCGGTCACCGAGCGCCTGCTTCCCCTGGCCACGGTCGTCACGCCGAACGTGCACGAGGCGGAGCGTCTCGCGGGTGGCCCGGTGCGCACGCTGGAGGACGCGTTCGCGGCGGCTCGCGCGATCCGCGCGCTCGGCGCGAGCGCGGTGCTCGTGA
>JAGQIB010000611.1 GCA_020431545.1 Gemmatimonadota bacterium | reverse complement strand
TCGAGAACTCGGCCATCGGCCTGTTTCTCGAGGTTGCGCCGGTCGTCGATCTCGCGCCCGACACCGACCTCGAGGCGATGGGCGGGCTGGGCGCGCGGTACTACTTCCAGTAGCGCGTCGGCGCCCTGACATTCGAGCCACCGGTCGGCCGCCCGGACTTCTTCGTCCGGGCGGCCGCTTTGTCTGCTTGATCGAACGGGGGTGGGCCAGGAGCCGTGGACGGAACGTCAGTCGAAGGAGGGATCGTCGGGCGGGGGTGGCGCGTCGCTCGGGGTGGCGTCCGGCGCGCTCGCGGGAGCCGGTCCGTCTTCGGACGGTCGAATGTCGCGGAAGACCTTCCACACCGCGGCGCGGAACGCCGAGCCGAGGAGGGCCGACGGTCGCGGGCGGATGCGGGGAAGGGCGCCGCCGAGCAGCCAGCCGGCGCCCGCACCGACCGCAAGCGCCAGGATCGGATGCGCGCGCACGGTCTGCGTCACGTGCGCCTCGCGATCGATTCGGGTGGCGAGCTTTCGTCCGTCCGCGCGGAGGCGACGCACTGCGGCGCGCTCGCGTCGAGCGAGGAACTCGCGCGCCGTCACGGCGTCTCCGCGGGAGAGGAGGCGACGGAAGGGGAGGACGGCGCGAAGCGCCGGCGAAGCTCGCTCACGCGACGTCGCTCGGAGAGCGCGTGCCGAATCGCGGGAACGCCGATCGCGAGCGCGAAGATCGTGCCGGCGACCACGAGCGACGCGACGCCGGGCGGCCACGACGTCGACGCGGCGATCAGATCCACCGAACCACGGACGGCCAGGACCACGCCGCACACGCCGAGCGTCGCGCCGATCAGCCAGCCGAAGACCCGGCGGAGGCCGGCACGACCGGCCGCTCGCAGCTCCTCGCGGCCGCGCTCGACGCGGACCTGGAGGAGGGTCGAGAGCTCCCCGCCGAGATCGTCGAGGAGCTCCCGATCGGTTCGGGACAGGAGGTCGGATCCGAGCATGATCGCCTACCGGCCGCGCAGGAAACCGAACAGCATCCCCACGCCCGCGGCGATCGCGAGCGAACGGATGGGACGCTCGCGCACGTGGTTCGCGAGGCGGTCCTCCCAGTCGTCCTTCTTCTCCCGGGCGGTCTGGATCCCGTCCTCGGCGAGCGACTTCGCGTGATCGACGTGCTCGCCGACCGCGTCCCGCACCTGGTCGATCTTCTCGGACGCCGCGACCTTCGCGACGTGTCCGAGCTCGTGAACGTCCGTCTTGACCGTGTCGAGCTGCTCGCGCAGCGCCGGCGTCGCCGTGGCTTCTCGGGTGTTCGACATCGAGTTTCCTCCGGTTGGGGGGTCGTCACCGACCCGTCACCCTGATTCTGTTTCAAGAATCGTTCCAGCCGCCGGGCCGCCGAGGACGTCACGGCGGCGGATCCGGCGTGAGCCGCGTCCGCGGCGACGTCCCGATTCGGGTCTTCTTTCCGGGAGTCGGGAAATCTTTCCGGATCGCACGAGCGTGCCGCGGAGGCGCGCCCGCTCGAACGGGGCGCGGCACGCGAAGTGGCCTCCCGGGGGCGATCGCGAGTTCGGAAGGCGGCGATCGTCGTCGGGACCGCAATCGCCGGGTCGGGCACGTTCCTTGATATGGAAAGAGGCACGTTTCCCGAGCCACGGGAACGAATCCACCCGGACGGAGGTGCCCCGGTGACCCGACCCGGCCGCAGCGTGCTCGTGGTCCTGAATCCCGTGTCCGGCACGCGTTCCGCGGAGGACAAGCGCTCGCTCGTCCGGAACGCGGTGGGTGAAGTCGGCGCGAGCTGCCATCTCGTCGAGACCGAGCCCGACGCGGATCCGGAGACCGAGCGCGCGCACTGGGCCGAGGCCGGCGCGCGTTGCGACGCGATCCTCGCCGCCGGCGGCGACGGGACGTTGCTCGCGGTGGTGGAGGCCGTTCTACGGCACGGACTCGACGTGCCCGTCGGACACGTGCCGTTCGGCACGGCGAACGTTGCGGCCCGCTCGTTCGGTCTGCCGGCGGATCCGGCCGACGCACTGGCGCAGATGCTGGATCGACGGGACGCGCGTGCAATCGACGTCGGGTACGCTCCGTCGCTGGATCGGCACTTCCTGCTGATGGCGGCGGCCGGGTTTCCGGCGGAGATCGTGCGCGACGCCCCCCGCGAGGCAAAGGACCGCCTCGGCCCGCTGGCCTACGCGTGGGCCGGCGTGCGTAATCTCGGTCACTTCTTTCGGCGCCAGCACATCGCGGCGCGCGGCGACCACGGCACCGGATTCCGCGTTCCGTCGACCGCGGTCTTCGTGGCGAACG
Organism: Gemmatimonadota bacterium; assembly: GCA_020431545.1. GTDB lineage: Bacteria > ARS69 > ARS69 > ARS69 > ARS69 > JAGQIB01. The sequence goes on along the minus strand of JAGQIB010000611.1, from coordinate 1,566 downwards.
TCGGATCGATCCGCGAGTTCGGACTGGAGATCGGACGTCTCATCGACCCGCGCGACGGCAAGTTCACCACCGTCGCGCTACGCAATCGCTCGGTCGGCGATCTCGTGGCCGCGTCCGGCGCGCTCGCCACGGGAAGCGAGAAGGACTCCGCCGCGACCGAGGTGCTCGAGTCCGCGAACGTCGAGCTGGTCTTCTCTCGCGCACTCGAGGTGCAGCTGGACGGCGAGAGCGTCGGCCGGCACCGCCGACTCGCACTGGAGACGAAGGCGCGCGCCTGCCGCCTGCTGGTGGGCGAGGAATTCGACGAGGTCGCGCCGACACAGGACGCGGCGTGATCGCCTCAGCGAGCCGGATGGCGGGTGAGGACTCGATCCGGCCCGTCGATCCACGGAATCGCGATACGCGTGCCCGCCGGGATCGCGTACTCCTCCTCCGGATCCGGATCCGTGCACACGTTCACCGGCGCGGCATCCAGCGGGATCGCGATCCCGTTCGCATCGAGAAGCCCTTCGAAGCGCAGCGAGACGCAGTTGCGCCCCGAGGCGTCGTGACGAAGCGCCACGATGCGACCGTACGCGCTGGCTCCCGCGTCGACGTCGCCGGGGGCCCTGTCCGCGGAAGAGGCGACGACCGACGTCACGAACGGATCGCCCGGGCGATGGAAGTCCGTGCGAATGGACTGATCGAGCCGCACCACGAGCTCGGAGGATCCGAGGTCGGACGACGTCGCGTCCCCCGACGTGCTTCCGGAGCAGGAAGTCAGGAACACGGCGAGGACGAGTGCCGCGAGGGAAGTGGGTCGAGGGTGCATGTCATTCCTCCGTCGATCGAAGCTGGCGGAGCCCTGTAGAATGTTCTTAGAAAGTTCCGTGCCAGAATGCAAGGACTCGAAGGCGGGATCTCCGCGGGCCACCCGTCCGCGACGGATCGGAACGAGCCTGCGTGCGACGCTGCCGGCACGGAGTCACCGAGATCGGGGAGAAGGTCCATGACCGACACGGATGCGAACGTCCCCCGCGAAGACGACGAGATCGAGGGCCGCCTCCTCGTCGTCGACGACGATCGCCCGATTCGAGAAGGCCTGCGGCGCGTGCTCACGGCCGAGGGATACGACGTCCGCATCGCGGAGGACGCGGAGGAGGCCCTTCGCCTCGCGCGGGAGTCTCCGCCGGACCTCGTCGTCAGCGACCTGAACCTGCCGGGACGCAGCGGTCTCGAGCTGATCGCCGCGTTGCAGGACTACGGGATCGAGACGACCGTCGTGGTCCTCACCGGGCACGCGTCCATCGAGAGCGCGATCGCGGCCACGCGGCGCGGCGTCTACGACTACCTCACGAAACCCGTGGATCGCGCGAACCTGCTCGACGTGGTGCATCGCGGCCTCGAGCGTGCGGCCCTGCGACGCGAGGTCCTGCTGCTGCGTCGCGAGATGATGCAATCCGGTCGGTTGACGCGACTGGTCGGGCGCTCGCCGGCCATGCTCGAGCTGTACCGGGAGATCGAGCAGGTGGCGCCCACGTCGGCTTCCGTGCTGATCACGGGGGAGAGCGGCACCGGCAAGGAACT
>JAGQIB010000610.1 GCA_020431545.1 Gemmatimonadota bacterium | reverse complement strand
GCCGACACTCGGGCAGGTAGATCCGGAACGTCGAGCCGCCGCCGGGGCGGCTCTCGAGGTCGATGCCGCCGCGCGCGCCGGACACGATCCCGTACACGGCCGCGAGACCGAGCCCGACGCCCTCGCCGACGGGGCGCGTGGTGAAGAACGGATCGAAGATCCGGGTGGCGACGCGGGGATCGATGCCCACGCCGGAATCCGAGATCTCGAGGAAGACGGCCGGCCCCTCTTGCCCGCGAAGGACCTGCGCCCGGCCGATCGCGTTGGCCGCGGCGCGGTCGATCCGAACGCCGAGCGTGCCCGCGCCGTCCATCGCGAGAAGCGCGTTCGTGGCGAGGTTGTGGACGATGCGCGAGATCTGCAGCCTCGTCGCGGCCACGCAGTATCGTGATTCCGGCAGATCCAGCTCGGTCCGTACGCCCGGCGGGATCTCGAGTTCCCCGAGCGCCGCTCGGACGGCGGCCGCCAGATCCGTCGTCTGTCGAACGGGGCTGCCGCCCGCCTGCGCGAAGCTCGCGATCTCGTCCACGATGCGCTGGCCGCGCTGCCCCGCGACCCGGATCTCGTTCAGGCTGTCGCGCACGTCGCCGGGTGCCGCGTCGTCGCGGAGCGCGAGCTGCGCGTGTCCGAGGATCACCGTGAGGATGTTGTTGAAGTCGTGGGCGAGTCCCCCGGCGAGGGTACCGAGCGCGTCGAGTCGCTGGGCCGTGCGCTCGCGCTCCTCGAGCGCGCGACGCGACGTGATGTCGCGGTCCATGCCGCGGTAGCCCGCGAGATTGCCCGCCGAGTCGAAGAACGGTACTCCCACCGATTCCACGTACACCGGGGAGCCGTCCGGGCGAATCACGCGACGCACGTGGCCCACGAGGCGGCCGCCCTTGGCCCGCGCGCGCGCCGCGACCTCGCGTGCCCGCATCGCGTCCTCTTGCCGCATGAAGTCGAACGGCGTGCGCCCCGTGAGCTCTTCCGGTGTCCACCCGAACACCGCCGTCGCCTGCGGGCTCACGTAGCGGATGACGTGGTTCGCGTCGATCTCCCACAGCACGTCGCCGGTGCTCTCGGCGAGACGTCGCACCGTGTGGTGATCGCGCGCCACGGCGGAGATGCGATCCGCGCGCGCCACCACGCGCTGGTGGCGGCGCACCATGCGGTACGTGAGGAATCCGAAGATGACCGCCAGGAGCGCACCGACCGCGAGGGCCGGGCGCATCGTCGTGGTGTCCAGCGGGTGCAGATGCCCCATGACGGAGCCCAGCGTGGCGGCGGCGAGCGTGGCGAGGAACACGAACGCCGCGGCGACCATCGGGTGCATCCCGGCGAAGCGAGCCCCGACGGGCTTGGGCGGATTCGCACTCACGGCTGGTTCTCGCGCGCTCCCTGGCCGGGCGGCGGCAGAATGCCACCGTACGCCGGGCGCGGGTGCAGGCCGAGTGTCAAACGCGTGACGCGACCGTTCGGATCGCGGTACTTCTCCGCGAGTCGATCGATCTCGGACATGATCTCGCCGGCGAACGCGTGGAACGACTCGTCGTCGCGGAAGCGGAGCTCCGCCTCGATCGCGATCACGTCGTCACCGTCGTGCGGCGATTCCTCCGGCAGGAGCGCGCCGAGCTGACGGAGCGTGCGTGTCGCCTGCGCGAGCAGTTGATCGGTGGGATCTTCCGGCTCGGGGGACACTCGGTCGGGCGCGAGTCGACCGAGCATGCGCGGATTCAGCGCGAAGCTCTTGGCCGTGGCCTCCACGCGACGCTCCGTGCCGTTCCCGTTCGTGCTCTCGCGGACGAGGCGCACGAGACCGTGCTTCTCCAGCTCGCGCAGGTGGTAGTTCACCTTCTGGCGCGGCAGGCGGAGCTGCCGGGCGACGCCGGCGGCGGAGTCGGGCGCGCGAAGGTGCTCCACGATTGCGAGCCGCATCGGGTGGAGGAGGCAGCGGACGGCGTCGCGGTCCTGGAGGACGCGGGTCGGGGGTTGCGGCGGGCCGGTGGGGCCGGCGGATCGGGGTTCGGCCATGCGCGGAGAATGGTGCCGACAAATTTTCTGGTCAAGGGGGATCTGTGGGGCGGCCGCTGTGGCGGAAAGGTCGGGGACGGAACCACCTTCCGCCCGGCCCTCTCCCCGGGCGGAGGCTGGAGTGGGGATTCTAACTTAATGGGTGGCAATCGTTTCCCGGACTGCCACCCAAGGTGGCG
>JAGQIB010000609.1 GCA_020431545.1 Gemmatimonadota bacterium | reverse complement strand
GCGGTCGGAACGCGGCGGATCCGTGGCATACGCCGCAATCGCTGCCCCGGTCCCGCCCGGCGAACTGTCCGCCGTGCGGATCCTCGTGGCACTCGGCGCACGTATCGTGCTTCTTCTCGAACTTCAACGCGTAGTCCGAGGCGACGTGTCGCGCGGCCAGACTCGTGCGCGGCATCTCCTGCGTGAGCTCCAGATGGCACTCGAGACAGGGCACCGCCCCGTGCGCGCCCTCGAGCTTGAACTCGAACTTCGAGTGGAGCACCGGGTCCACGAGCGACGGCCGGAACGCCGCGGGGTCGTGGCACTTGCGACAGTCGTCGTCCTTCGTGCCGAGCTCGCCGCGATGCGGGTCCGCGTGGCAGGTGATGCATGCCACGTCGCCCATCCGGAACAGGGCTCCCGCCTTGCCCGTCACCGCGATCCCGGGCAGCGGGGGGAGGTTCGTTCGCTCCGGGCCGTGGCAGGCGCGGCACTTCGCGTCGGCGTGCGCGCCCTCGAGCTTCCAGGAGTCCTGGTGCCGCGCCACCGTGAACGAGGAAGGCAGGAACCCCTTCACGTCGTGGCAGGAGTCGCAGCGGCCCTTGTCGATCTTTGCGAGCTGGCCCGCGTGGGCGTCCTCGTGGCAGTCCGCACAGGCCGCGAACTTCGGGCGGAAGTCGAACTTCTTGCCCTCGCCGTGGCAGCCCTTGCAGCTCACCTCGCGGTGCTTGCCCTCGAGCGGCATCTTCGTGTTCGCGTGCCGCGCCACATCCCAGGTGGCCGGCGCGAAGTGATCGACGAGGTGACACGAGGCACAGTCGACCTTGGCGCCGGCGAGGGTTGCCTTCCCGTCGTGCGGATCCTCGTGGCAGGAGCGACACTCGTCGAATCTCGGCAGCTCGGCGAAGCCGTTCTTGTGGCAGTCGGAGCACTGGACCTTGACGTGCGCGCCGCGGAGCGGATAGCGCGTCCGGTCGTGATCGAAAGACGCCTCCACGAGATCCTGCCATTTGCTCGTGAGGTGGCACTGCGCGCAGTCCTGTCCGAAGCGGTCTTCGTGCGGATCCACGTGGCAGTTCACGCACCCGGTCTCCAGGCCGAGCCAGGATCGCTCGCCCGAACCCGCGGGTCGGAGATCGAACGTCGGCGACTTCTGGAAGGCGGCCGTGTGGCAGGCCTCGCACTCCGCTTCCGCGTGCTTGCCCGTGAGATTCCAGCCGGTGCGCGAGTGGTCGAAGTCCTTCGCGGAGCCCTCGTCCCAGTGGATGAGCTCGAACTCCCGTCCGCCATGCTCGAGGTGGCAGTCCGCACAGGCGCCGGCGGCGTCGCGCGCGTGGAAGCCGCGACCGTCCGCCCGCAGGCGCGCGATCTCTCCGTGGCAATCCAGACAATGCGGATCGACCCGGGTCTCTTTCACGCCGTGGCACTTCAGACAGTTCTTCACGCCCTCGAGCTCCTCGTGGGCCGCGGACAGCGGCCCGGGGGACAGCTGTGCGAACGCGATCGACGGAAACATCCAGAACGCGAGAAAGACGGCCCCGAATGTCCGTCGCGAATCATCCGCCCACACCGGCCTTCGCCTCGACGAGCGGCAACTCCTTCGTCACCGAACGAACCCCGACCTTCTCGAGGAACTTGGTCGGAGGTTCGCCGCCGATGCGCACGACCACATCGTCGTTCGGAATCGTGAGAGTCTCCCCGCCCATTTCCAGGACCACCGAGTCCTTCGAGATCGATCGGACCTGGCTGGCGCGAAGGACCTTCAATCTTCCCTCGCGTTCCGCCTCCTCCAGCTTCTGCACGTTCCGTTCCTTCGCCTTGTCGAAGTTCTCGCCGCGGTAGCTCAACGTCACCACGGAGCCCTCCTGGACGGACATGCCGCAAGCGGACTCCAGCGCGCTGTCCCCGCCCCCCACGACGAGGACGCGACGTCCGGCGAACTGCTCCATCTCGACGACGTCGTAGAAGACCTTGTCCGAGTCCTCGCCCGGAACGCCGAGACGGCGCGGAGTCCCGCGACGTCCGTTCGCGAGAACCACGCGGCGCGCCGGCACCTCGAAGCCCTTGCCCTTCACGAGCAGGTGCGTGCCGTCGCGTACGATGTCGTCGACCCGCCGCCCCGAGGCGATTTCCAGGCCTTGCTGCTCGATCATCGTGTCCCACACCCCGAGGAGGGTTTCCTTCGAGGCATCGGCCACCCACAGTTCCCCGTAAAGCGGAATCCCGATCGGCTCGGCAAGAAGGAGCTTTCTTCGCGGATACTTGCGGATCGAGTCGGCCAGCGACCCCTGCTCGAGGACGAGGTAGCGCAGTCCTTCCTTCTTCGCGGTCAGCGCGGCGCTGATGCCGGCGGGGCCGGAGCCGACGATCACCACGTCGAGCGCCTTCCCCGGCGCGCGCTTGCCGGCGGCCACCTCGGCCTTCAGATCGCGCGCGACGTTCTCCACCGCCACGCGCCCCTCGTTGATCGCGTTCTTGATGAGACCGCGGCCGCCGAGTTCGCCGACGATGTAGACGCCGGGCA
>JAGQIB010000608.1 GCA_020431545.1 Gemmatimonadota bacterium | reverse complement strand
TCGAAGATGCGGCCGGCCAACTCCGGGTCGATGCCCGGACCCGAGTCCGCCACGGACAGGCGGACCGGGTGGCGGATCGCGGTGCCTCGCGGACTCACGCGCTCCCGGTCGTCGCGCAGCGTCACCGCCACTCGGCCTCCGGGACCGGCGGACTGCGCGGCTTTGAGCACCAGGTTGAACAGAGCCCGGTGGAGAAGGTCCGCGTCACCCACGATGGGCACGGGCTCCACCCCGGCATCGACGGACACGTCCACGACGGACACGTCGGGATGTTGGGACACCGCCGTCATGCATTCGAGCACCGTCTCTCTCAAGTCGATTGGACGCGACGCGCCGAGCTTGAGCCCGCTGTAATCGAGGAACTCGGACAGGAGACGACTCAATCGGTCCGACTCGTTGAGAACCAGGCGCTGCAGTACTCCCCGGTCGTCGCTCGAGAGGCGCTCGCCACCGAGCTGCTCCACGGCGCTCCGGATCGAGGCCAGCGGGTTCTTGATCTCGTGGGCGAGCGTGCGCGCGAGATCGCGCCACGCGGCCGCGCGCTCGAGCCGGCTGAGCTCCCCGCGCTGCCGCTCCAGGTCCGCGACCATCCGGTTGAACGCGTCGACGAGATCTCCGACCTCACCCGACGCGGGCGCGTCGACCCGCGTCGACAGGTCTCCGGCCCCGACGCGCTCCGCGCCGGCCGCCAGCGCCTCCACCGGCCGTGCGAGGCGGCGCGCGAACCAGGCGCCCACGGCGCTCGCCCCCACGATCAGCACGGCGTAGGCGAGCAGGAACGGCACGACGTGACTCCGCAGCACCTCGGGTCGCTCCGCGCGGAACGCGCGAAGCAGGCCGATCGTGTCCGTCGCCTGGCGGGCGCTCGCCGTGAGTCCCTCGGGCAGACGCCGCGCGAAGACGACCTCGCCCGCCCCGGGAATCGAGCGCAAGACCGCGATCCATTCGCCGACCCGCCGGCCGTCCTTCGCGAGCTCGGGGCGGGAGGCGGCCTCGTCGCGGAAGCGGACGAGCTCCGCCGGGGCCTCGGACGTCGCGTCGGGTCCCACCGCGATTCCGCCGACGGGCGAAGGACGGGCGCCGCTCTCCCACGCGTGCACGCCGGGGCCGTCGACCCAGGCCAGGAGAGCCTCGCGCTCCGTACGAAGCTGGGTGCGCGAGAGGTCCAGCGACGACTCGAGCGAGCTCTCGATCTCCTCCGCGAACGGCGGCTGGAAGCTCCGCTCCAGCAGACTTCGCACGAGAAACGAGAGCGGCACGGCCGGCAGCAGCGCCACCGTCACGAACGCGAGCACGAGACGGGTCCGGATGCGTTTCACTCGCGCACCCCGGCGGAGGCCGCGGCTTCGGGGAGATCGTCCGGAACGAACCACGCCGAGAAGCGCGACGCGATTTCTTCGTCGTCACGCTGGCCGCGGTAGAAGAAGCGAATCACGCGACCGAGGCTCACCGACACCTCGCGCTCGGAGGCCGAGTTCGCGTTGCGTCGGGCCTCCTGCGCGTCGGGCGTCTCGCCGCCCAGCCATTCGTCGAGGCGTTCGGTCTCGCGCGGTGCCACCGGATGCAACCGGCAGCCGACCCGGATGCGGTGGCGCTCCCGGGGATCGAGCCGATCGAGGCTCGCCACCGAGACCCGCGGGATGTCCGCGAGGAACGACTCGAGCGAACGCAGATCCGGGAAGGTCCGGTCCTCTCCCGGCCCCTGAAGACGGAAGATCTCTTCCCAGAGATCGAACGCGATGCGGTAGAACACGGTTCGTTGGGCCACGGTGCGGTCGTGATCGTCGCGCAGGTCGAGTCTCAGCTCCACCGCGGAAGGCAGCCCGCTCTCGAGCGAGCCGGCGATCGCCGCCCCCGGCAGATGGCTCGTGTGCACGGCGCTCGCCAGCAGCTCACCGACTCGCATCGGCATCACGTCGTCGATCGTGGGGGGTGTCTCCGCGCTCGCGGAGGCGATTGCCGCGGTATTCAGCAGGCTCGCCACCGCCACCCGACGAAGAACGCGGCGGACGCGCACGGTGCTCAGAAGTTCCATCCGAGCGCTCCGTGTCCGGCCCACGACGTGCGGGTCGGCGTTTCGGTGAGCGGGACTCCGAAGTCGAAGCCGATCGAGTCGATCCAGGGCACGCGCACGCGGAAGCCCCAGCCCGCGGACACCGCGACGTCGTCGGCCGCGACGCGCTGACCACCCGTCCAGCCTTCGCCCGCGTCGACGAACACGGAGCCGACGAGTCGCGGACGACCCGGCGCTCCCGCGACGCGCGCGCGCCACTCGGCCGACGCGATCCAGAAGCGCGTGTCTCCCTCGGCCGGAGAGATCGACTCATCCAGGAATCCCCGCACCGTGTAGGGACCGCCGAGATAGAAGCGATCGTAGAACGCGGCGGTCTCCTCCACCGCGCCGGCCCGTCCGCGGAGCGCGAGCACGCCGGCGCCGAGGCGACGGTACGTGCGGAGGTCGAGCTGCACGCGGCTCGCGTGAGCATCCTCCCGCAGGATGGTCTCGGCGCGCAGGCGTCCCCAGGCGCCGGACGCCGGTGACAGCGCCACTCCGGACTCGCCGCGCGAGTCTCCCACGAAGTCGAGCCGCACGACGTCGCCGAGAACGTCGCCGACGTGACGGGACGCGGAGAGCGGAACGTCGGCCGGATCGATCCGATCCCCCGCCGAGACGCCGCGGAAGTCGTCATCCTCGGCCACGGTGGAGAGGCTGTCCGCGTGGATCCTCTGGCGCGCACCGGCGACGCCGATCGACCAGTGCTCGCCGAGGCGGCGAGAGAGATGCGCCTCGAACGAGGCCCGTTCGATGGGGTGGTCGTAGGCGATGCCGTCGACGAAGTAGCGACGATCGATCGCGCCGGCGGAGAGCTCGGTTCCCCAGGACCAGCGTCCGTCTCGACCGAGGCGCGGCTCCTCGAACGCGAGCCGGACCTCCGCCAGGCGGTAGCCGAGTCCGAACTGCGCGCGGAGCCGATCGCCGCGACCGAGCAGACCGTCCCAGCGGAGCTGCATGGGGATCAGGTACCAGCCGTCCAGATCGCGGAAGCCGGTGCCGAAGCGCACGTCCGGACCGTGCTCGCGCGCGGTGAGCACGAGGCGCAGGTGGCCGCGCTCCTCGCCGCGCACGGTTCGAAAGTCGATCTCCGCGAACAGGTCCGAGCGCCGGAGCTCGTCCACCGCGGCGAGAAGCTGGTCGGGGGTGACGGCGTCGCCCGCGGCGAGCGGCAGGTACCGGGACACGACGTCGAGCGAAGTGCGCGTGGCGCCCTCGAGCGTGATCTCGTCCACGATCAGGGGGCGAGCCGGCGGCGAGGCGGCCGGCGCTTCCGCGACCCCCAGCGCGAGGGTCGCCGCGAACAGCCAGCCGAGAACGAGGAGCGGACGAAGCGGACTCACGCGATTCCTCCCGGGGAGGCGTACCGACGCGGACGCCCCGTGACCGACCCGTCCTACCGCAAGCCGCGTGCCCGATCCGGTCGCCCCGGGCCACAGACGTCGCCGTTGCGCCAACCCGTTGTCGGGAAATCTCTTGCGAGTCTCGACCGAGCCGGACGGGCGGCACCGCGCGCCGTTACGTTATCGGCAAGTGTGAAGGATCGCCACACCAGAAAACGACGATCGGCGCGAAACGTGGCGAGAATTCACGGGGCGGAGAGCAGGCGATCCCGCAGCGCGTCAGGGGCACTCGCCCTCGCGGCTCGCGTCCTTGACGAGGGCCCAGGTCGTCTCCCCGGTCGAGGTCTCCTGGAGCTGCCAGACCACCTCGCGGTAGCGACCCTCCGAGCACTTCCAGATCTGGGTCATGGTGAGGTGGCCGCGGATCTCGCCCTCGTTCCGCCACACGTCGGGTTCTCCCAGGCGATCGGCGAATCCGTAGGGGCTCAGGGCGTCGTCGAGGAGCGCGGGGTCGTCGGGATCGCGGTCGCGGTTCAGCGACACCGACGCGCTGCCGCATCCGCTCGACGGGGCCACAGCGAGTCCGATCGCCAGGATCGCGTGGATGGGGCCCCTGGGGATCACGAGCGCAGCCTCCCGATCGGGTGTGGCCCGGTGACCCGAGCCGGTGAGAGGATACCACCACGACTCCGGCCCCGCACGAAGCGATGCTCGGACGGCGTGCACCCAAGCGCGCCTCTCGATCCGT
>JAGQIB010000607.1 GCA_020431545.1 Gemmatimonadota bacterium | reverse complement strand
ACCGGCCAGCGCCCGCCCGTGCTGGACGCGGAAGACGTCCTCCGCGACCCGCGAGGCGCGCTCGTCGCGCTGTGCGACGTCCTCGGCATACCGTTCACGGAGAAGATGCTCTCGTGGCCGCCCGGCCCGCGCAGCACGGACGGCGCGTGGGCGCCGCACTGGTACGACGCGGTGCTCGCCTCCAGCGCGTTCGCGCCCTGGCGCCCGCGCCACGGCACCCTGAGCCCGCACCTCCGGCCCGTCCTCGACGAGTGCGCTCCCCACTACGACGCGCTGCGCGCCCATCGCCTCCTCGGCTGAAGGAACGGCGGCGTGATCCCGTAGCGGCGCACGCATCTACCGCGTGATCACGACCCGGGCCGACTCGACCTCGCCCGCGACCTCCAGTCGCACGAAGTACACCCCGGCCGCAACCGGCTGCTCCGCGAAGTCGCGGGTACCCCACTCGACGACGTGCTCGCCGGCATCGAACCGGCGTTCCGCGAGACGGCGCACGAGGGCGCCGCGAACGTCGTGCACGGTGAGCCGCACGTCGGCGGCGCGATCGAGGGCGAGGTGCACCTCGGCCAGCTCCGGCGTAGGGTTCGGAGAGACGAATCGAATGCGACCGGGCGCCGGCCCACCCGGGAGGGAGACCGCGGCCACGGCGGCGGAGCATTGCCAACGCGCGATCCGCGCGGTCGCCCCGTCGGGGCCGGTGAGGAAATCTCCTCCGACAAGGAGGCACTCCGCGCCGGACACGGGATCGCGCCCGATTCCCAGGCCGCGGATGAACCCGCCGAAGTAGTCTCCCGTCGTGGTCCAGGCGGCGCCCGTCCAGCGAGCAAGTCGGCCGCGCAGACGTCCGTCCGGGAGCGTCTCGGGGAACGAGGCCCAGGGCGCGGCGCCTGTCCCGTCGTCGAACGTCGTCAGGAGCGGAAACGACCCTTCGAATCCCGTGCTGGCGTCCTGCCACTGGCTTCCGGTCCACCGCGCGACGCCGTTCGCGGCCACGCCCCCGGCCATCGTGAAGCTGCCCGTGACATAGAGAGGACCGCCGTCGACGGAAGCGACCTGGCCGACGTAGCCGTTCGTGCCGCCGCCGACATCTTCCCAGGTCGATCCGTTCCACCGCGCGACGTTCGAGACCGCGGTGCCTCCCGCAAGCGCGAACGAGCCGACCGCGTACAGTCTCGTGCCGGTGCCGTCGTCGTGTACCGCGAGGTCGCTCACGTACCCGGACGGGAATCCACCCCCCACGTCGGACCAGTTCGCTCCGTCCCAGGCGGCGATCCGGTTCACCGCCACGCCTCCGGCCGAGTCGAACCGATCGCCCGCGACATACAGGCGGGCACCCCCGCCGGGGTCGAACGACGCGAGCGCGTTCGGGATCGGCGGGAACCCGCTGCTGGCGAGACCGCCGCCGAGCGGATCCCACGCCGTTCCGTCCCAGATCGCGACGTGTCCGCCGGCACTCCCGCCGACATCCGTGAACGATCCCGCCACCGCCAGCACCTGCCCGCCGGCACTGGAGTGCGCCGTCGCCACTTCGAGCGTACCGCCCTGGATCCCCCCGCTCACGCCCCCACCCACCCCCAGCCCCCTGTCGCCCTCCAGCCCGGCGACGCCGTCCACGGTC
>JAGQIB010000606.1 GCA_020431545.1 Gemmatimonadota bacterium | reverse complement strand
TCGCGCAGGTCGGTCTTCAATCCACTGGTCCCCTGGACGGTTGCGGCCCGTTGCGGACCGGCCTATTTTTCAGATCCCCATTCGAACGGGCGAGGGTATCGGCCCGAGGCGTTCCGGGACAAGCCCCGGCCGGAGGCGCGCGAATGAGCTCGGACCGGAGACGGGTGGCGATCGCGTTTCTCGGGCTCTTGAGCCTGGTCGCGGTGTCCTGTGCCGGCACGGGGCCGGGCCCCGGCGCCCAGCCGGCCACCCCGGGCGAGGCGCGCCGCGCCGCCCGCGAGCGCCTGCTGGCGGGCCTGGACACGTTCCAGATCGCCGGCTCGGTGCGCACGGAGGAGGGGATCCTCCTGCCCGAGACGATCCGGGTGGAGATCCGTCACGAGGTGTGCGTGGAGACCCGCGCCCCCGGCTCCCGTTTCTGGTCGCTCGAGTACGACACCTGCTACGTCTTCGTCGCGGCCGACACGCTCGACCCCCGCGGCGAGTACGAGATCAGCGTGCCGCTGTTGCGCCCGGAGAAGAATTACGAAACAAGCACGGCCGCCGGCGACGTGCGGCTGGTTCCGCGCGGACCGGTGTCGTTCCTCGCCGAGTCCGACGCGGGCTGGCAGCACCAGGAGACGTTCACCACGACCCGCACCCAGCGCCGCGATCTCGTCATGACGCTCGAACGTCAGCCGTGGTGGGTGGTGTCGGATCGAGCGGAGATTCGCGGGCGCCCGGATCCGGCGTCGGAACTGCTCTCGACCTGTCCGTTCGGGACGCCGGTGGCGGTCTTCCGGTTCCACGGCGGCTGGGCGGAGTGCATCCGCGACAACCGGATCGTGGGCTGGGTCGAGGTGCAACACCTCGGCACCGAGGCCGAGTACCGGAGCGCGCGCGAATCTAGGACAGGGCCGGAGATCCGCAGACTCGGCTCGGATGACGGGGAAGGTGGATCGTGAACGTCGCCCCCTGACCCGGTTGCGACGCGACCTCGATCCGCCCGCCGTGGTTCTCCACGACCCGGTGACAGACCGCGAGTCCGAACCCGTGTCCCTTTTCCTTCGTGGTGAAGTGCGGCTCGAAGATGCGGGAGCGCGCCCGCGCGTCGACGCCCGTGCCGTCGTCCTGCACGGAGATCCCGACCGTCTCGCCGCCTTCGAAGGTCCGCACGAGGATGGTGCCCTCGCCGCCGGTCTTGTCGTGGATCGCCTCCGCCGCGTTCGACAGCAGATTCAGCACGACCTGCCGGATCTGCTGCGGGTCCGCGTGGAGGATCAGCGGCTCGGCGGTTTCCTCCAGGCGCATCTCGATCCGGTCGAACCGGTTCTGCGGCTTCACGAAGTCGATCGTGGCGCGCAGGAGCGCGTTCAGGTCGAGCTCCTTGGGCGACGTCTCCTTGCGCGCGGACTCCAGCAGACCGTCCGTGAGGAGTCGCATGTCCGAGACCTGCGCCGCGATGATCGCGGCGCTCGCGCGGATCTTCTGCAGTGCGCGTTCGTCCGCCCCGCGATCGATTGCCGCGAGGATGAGTTCCGCGCGACCGCCGATCGCCATCAGGTAGTTGTTCAGCTCGTGCCCGATCTCGCCGGCCATCTCGCCCATGGCGCTCATTCGCTCGGACGACACGAGCCGACGCTCCATGTTCTTGAGCGGCGTGATGTCCTTCGTGACCTGGAGCAGCGCGGCGCGCTGGCCCTGGGCGTCGAGCAGGACGGTGTGCGTGACGAGGAGATCGCTCTGCCGCCCGTCGGGTTGCCGGAGTCGCGCCTCGGTCACGATCGGACCCTGCGCCTCGGAGATGTCGCGCAGGACGTCGTCCACGGTGCGGCCGTCGTCCGGGAACTCCGCGAGGTTGCGCCCCACGAAGTACTCCGGCTTGATCCCGAAGATGTGCGTGGCGTGCGAGTTCGCCGACACGATCGTGCCGTCCAGATCCGCGACCAGGATGCTCGCGCCGACGTTTTCGAGCACGTTCGAGAGGTGACGTCGCGTCTCCTCGATCTCGGCCGTCTTCGCGCGGACGCGCTCCGTGAGCTCGCGCTGGCTCGTGACCTGCCGGATCGTCACGTGGTGCAGTCGTTCGCGCAGGCGCTCGAAGGCCGACGCGAGGCGATCGATCTCGACGTCGCCGCTCGGGTGGAAGCGCGCGTCGAGATCGCCGTCGGCGACCCGCTCCGAGGCGTCGCCGAGTTCGAGGATCGGCCCCACGATGCGGTTCACGAGCAGGCTCGTCCCGGCCACGCCGAACGCGATCAATCCGAGTGCCGTGATCACGGCCCGCCAGCGACTCTCGTGTCGCGCTCCTGTCGCGCTCACGGACAGTGCCACCGAACCGAGCAGCGTCCCGTCGCGTCCGGTGATCGCGCGGCGATCCGGTGCTTCGGTGGGACGTCGGCCGTGCACGAACAGCGCCCGCT